>JASHVC010000148.1 GCA_030039655.1 Xanthobacteraceae bacterium
GACAGCCAGCAACGCAAGCGTAACGAACGCGGCCAGCGTGTGGCGCGTGGACAGACGGGCGATCATAGACGCACTCCCTTATGAGGCTTGAGATCAAGGCCGCTCAACGATACGCACCCCGGCCGGACCCGCGATAATAGCAGCCCGCGCGAGGCGGATGAACAAGCCGTGTTCGACGACGCCGGGGATCGCAGACAGTCGCGCCGCGAGAGCCTGCGGGTCCGCGATGCGTTGCAATTGGGCGTCGATGAGCCAGTGCCCGCCATCCGTGACGAAAGGATGACCATCTCGTGTTTTGCGCAGCGGCACAGGTCCGGGACAACCGGCTTCGGCTGCCGCCGCCTCGACGGCCCGGCGGGTCACGGTGGCGCCGAAGGGCACAATCTCGACCGGCAGCGGAAAGCGGCCAAGGACATTCACCCACTTAGACTCGTCGGCGATCACGATCATTTTTTCCGATGCCGAGGCCACTATCTTCTCGCGCAAGAGCGCCCCTCCGCCACCCTTGATCAGATTAAGGTCTGGCGCAATCTCGTCAGCGCCATCGACAGTTAGGTCCAGGTCAGGCGTAGCGTCGAGCGTGGTGAGCGCGATGCCGAGGCGCTCCGCCTGCGCCCGCGTGGCCTCAGAGGTCGGGACCGCCACCACGTCAAGGCCGGCCCGCACGCGTTCGCCCAGCAGTTCGACGAAATGGGCGGCGGTGGTACCGGTGCCGAGCCCGAGCCGCATGCCCGGACGCACAAAGCTGAGCGCTTGGGAGGCGGCGGCGCGCTTTTGTGTTTCAACGTCCATGGCCGCTAACAGCCCCGAAGTCACAATCAATCGCGCCGCTATCTAGCGCCCTTCCATGGGCGAGCCTAGGGACAAGGCCGGCGAGCGCCCTTGCACCTCCGTCCACCGCCGGGGTACGCGAACGTCATGCTGACCATTGTTTTCGATCTCGATGGTACCCTGATCGACACCGCCCCCGACCTCATCGACACACTCAACATCATCCTCGCGCAAGAAGGCCTCCCGGCCATTCCTTACGCGGCAGCGAGGAATATGATCGGGGGCGGCGCGAAGGTCTTGATCGAACGAGCGCTGGCAGCGGAAGGGCGCGCCGCCAATGAAATCGACCGCTTGTACAAAGCCTTCGTCGCCCATTATGCGGCGCACATAGCCGATCGCTCGCGCCCGTTTCCGAAGGTTGAAGTCACACTCGAAGGCTTGACGGCGGCCGGCCATCGGCTCGCCGTGTGCACCAACAAGCTGGAATGGCTCTCGGTCCGCCTCTTGCAGGCGCTCAAACTCGCGCAACACTTCGCCGCCATCTGCGGTCAGGATACGTTCGGAGCGCAAAAGCCTGATCCGGAAGTCTTTCGCCGCACCGTCCTGCGCGCCGGCGGAGAGCCGCGCCGTGCCCTCATGGTGGGCGACTCGAAGACCGACATTCACACCGCTCGCGCCGCAAAGGTCCCGGTCGTGGCGGTGGACTTCGGCTACACGGAAGTCCCGATCGGAACTTTGGACCCGGATCGGATCATCAGCTCGTTCGCCGAACTGCCAGCCGCCATCGTGGAACTGACGGCCGAGCGAGCCTAAGGCACCGGGGCCGCGATTCGGAGCGGTTAGGCTCAGCGGCCGGGAGGCACGGATCTATAGCGTTTACCAAGCGTCCATCATTAACAAATCGGTACTTTATTGGCATGCACCAAAGCCACCTTGCCATGCGCCAGGCATGCCGCGCGCCATGCCGCCACAAGCTAACAAACTCTAGTTGCTTCGCTTTTTCGAAGCCGACCATAGCCACTCAACCAGCCTCGGCGTACTGCAGTCGCTGCGCGGTAACCGACTGTTAGGGTTTACAGGGTTTACCCAAGCCTTGCGCGGACCTACGATTTGGTAATCGGGACGGAGAGGGTCATGTCACGCGTCGAACTCATCGTCGCCGCTACGGCGGCTGTTATCGGCGTCGCGCTCGGAGGTTGTTCGGGCTCGATGCCGGAGTGGATGTCAACGTCCTCCCAGGCAGCGAGCCCGCAGATGCAAGCGCTGCGGTTCGAATCGGACCCGCCTGGCGCCGAGGTTCGCACCCTCAAGGGCGAGACGTGCCAAACGCCCTGCGCTCTGGCTGTACCGACGGAAAATCAGTCCGTCTCGTTTGCCAAGGAGGGCTTCGAGCCGCAGACGGTTCAGGTCATCGCCCGCGAGGCCGAGAATCAATCCTACATCTCCAGCATGTTCAGCAGCCCGCCGCGCACGCTGGCACCTAATCCGGTGCAAGTGGTGATGATCTCGGTTCCACCACCTCCACCGCCGCCGAGGCTGAAACACCACAAGTCGGTTTCGTCCATTTCGAGAACCCGGGCGGCCGCCAAGATGACACCGCCACCGGCGCCCCCGCCCATCACGCCCTCAGAGCCAGTGGCACAGCCCGCTTCATCGCCGTTCCCACCGCCGCCTCAGCAGCCGGCTTCGTCACCGTTCCCGCCGCCGCCGACCCATTAACGGGGCCGATCGCGGCTACGGTCTGAAGGCGCGGGACAGCGCGGCCGTCGGGGGGACGGCCGCGCTTACTATTTGGCGGCTTGCGACGTGACGTCCTGGACCGTCCGGGCTGCATCCGGCACAATGGCTGATTATCTAAGCGTCAGGCCCAATCGACTTGAGGCCCACGCCGGGAAAGGCGCGCACGGAATATGCCGATCGACCAAGCAAGTGTCGCTGGTCTCGACAGGGCCGACAGGCGTCCGGCCCTCGTCGATCCGTTTGACCGCGCCATTACCTATCTGCGGGTTTCGGTGACCGACCGCTGCGATTTCCGCTGCGTCTATTGCATGGCGGAAAACATGGCCTTCCTACCCAAGGCCGACGTCCTTTCGCTCGAGGAGCTTGATCGGCTGTGCTCGGCCTTTGTGGCGCACGGGGTGCGTAAGCTGCGGCTGACCGGCGGGGAGCCGCTGGTCCGGCGCGGCATCATGACGCTTTTTTCCTCCTTGTCTCGCCATCTACGCTCCGGCGATCTCGACGAATTGACGCTAACGACCAACGGCTCGCAGCTCGCCAAATACGCCAGGGAAATAAAGTCGTACGGCGTGGAACGCATCAATGTGTCGCTTGACACGCTCGATGCCGAAAAATTCCGCGCGATTACCCGCTGGGGCTCACTGGACCAAGTGCTTGCCGGCATCGATGCCGCGCAGGATGCCGGCCTGAAGATCAAGATCAACGCCGTCGCGCTCAAGGGCGTCAACGACGATGAATTCCCACGCCTGATCGAGTGGGCGCATGGCCGCGGCATGGACACGACCCTGATCGAAGTGATGCCACTTGGCGAGATCGGGGAGGGTCGGCTCGATCAATATCTGCCGCTTTCGATCGTGCGCGCACGGCTCGCCGAACGCTACCAGCTTGATGATCTGGATTATCGCAGCGGCGGACCGGCACGCTATGTGCGCGTGACCGAGACCGGAGGGCGCCTCGGCTTCATTACGCCCCTCACCCACAATTTCTGCGAATCCTGCAATCGCGTGCGAGTGACTTGCACTGGCACATTGTACATGTGTCTTGGCCAGGAAGATGCCGCCGACTTGCGCAAGCCGCTACGCGCCTCCGAAAGCAACGATCTTCTGTTCGCCGCCATCGACGAGGCGATTTCGCGCAAGCCTAAAGGCCACGATTTCATTATTGATCGCCGCCACAAACGGCCGGCCTTAGCGCGGCACATGAGCGTCACCGGCGGGTGAGCCGGACTGCGAATTTGCCAATCCCGACTCGCCAATCTTGCCGTGGAGAGTACTAGCGGCTGGCCGAAAGACCGCTTGGCCGCACCGCCGATACAAAAGCATCCACGAGTGATTTGTTGCGCTTCAGGTCAAAACCTTCCTTGCAAAAAACTCCGGCACGCATGTCTGGGAGCTTGGGCAGGACTTGCTCACTGGCCACAGCCAATGAATCTGACATGTCGTTCCTTGCCCGATCTAACGTCACCAATACGCCAACGCCAGCTTCAGCCGCCGCAGCGAGATTCCACAAGTCGACAGCGCTAAAAATAATCCTGTAAGGGACACCGCAGTCTTCAAATAGGTCCAGCACCTTCCGATCGATGAAGCCCTCCTCACGACTTATGTACGGGATCGGCTCGTCGCTCGACAGGAGTAAGTGCGCTGCGCGCAGCCAAACGAGCTTCTCGTCCCATTCGGCGATCAGATTCCGGCGAGAGTCGGACTGAGCAAGCATGAAGACCAAGTCCACGTAGCCGGACTTCAACTTCTCCGCCAGATATGGCGCATTCCCGCAGATAAAACGGTAGCCTGCAACGTTCGACGTCGGGAGTTTGCTGACCACGATCGACAGTACCGTACGCACGAAAATGCTCTGGATGCCGATGTATATTGTTTCCGCTTTGGGGACTCGGCCGGCGATCGCGATGACTTGATCGTTCAATGCCAAAACGCGCCTCGCGTAGCTCTCCACCATCGATCCAAGTGTCGTAGCCCCCACGCCCTGGCCCTTTTTCACAAAGAGATTCCCGCCCAACATCTTTTGCAGGCGCTTCATCTGCGCGCTGATTGCAGGCTGAGTCAGTCTCAACTCGCGAGCCGCCTTCGTGAAGCTCCCATGGTCACAAATCGCAATAAACGAACGAAAAAGCTCGGTCGGGATGTTGGGATTCATAATCGATTTCGTGCAATGCCTTTACTGTGTCCACCGCCCGTCGCGCATGGTGCCATATTAGCCGGGCGGGTTACACCCCCTCGTTGAACTCTCTTAGCGATGTATGGCGTGCGTTGTCGTCCGGCGCACGCAGTCGTTGAGTACGTTTGTACTTAGAGTTGGCTGCCGATGAGTATTTCATTCTCCGCAGGATACGTCCGGCTGGAATGCGTTGCCCTTAGAGTTGAAATCGGTTAGTTCTGCGCCCCCACCGAACGACAAATCCGATACATGTCCGGCTGAAGCGAGTTGTGATGCGGGAAGCGTTTGATGTCGCCGCAGCCTGTTTTGCGCACGTAGGAGCCTTAGGTCTGCGTGTCGCGCTTGTTGTCTTTGGATTATCAACCATCGCGGCGCAGGCGCAGGACTACCCCAGCAGACCGATACGGATAGTCATCCCCTTTGCGCCGGGCGGCGTCGTCGACGTGTCGGCGCGCATTGTCGGAGAGAAGCTCGGCAACATTCTTGGACAGAAAATCGTCATAGAAAGCAGGTCCGGCGCTAGTGGCATGCTCGGCGCCAACGTGGTGGCGAAGGCGCCTGCAGACGGTTACACGCTACTGCTCTGCCCTGGCGACGTAATCACTATTGCGTCGCTCAAGGCGCCTGCCGACTCCGATGTAGGCATGCGGCTGCTGCCAATTGCGATGGTCAATGGCAACCCAATGTTGGTCGTCGCCAACGCCAAAGCACCATTCGACACCGTCAAAGAAATGATAGAGACCGCCATGGCGAGCGCACAACCGCTCGAGTACGGCATACCCGGCCAGGGGACTGTCAATGGCGTCGTCGGGCAATGGATCGCCATAGAGGCACACATAAAGCTGCGGCAAATCCCTTATCAGGGAGGATCACAGGGCGCCAACGGCGTTGCCTCAGGCGAGATTCCGCTCGGCATATTTTCGCCGCCCCCGGTTTATCCTGGCCTCGTCAATGCCGGAGAAATCAAAGTCCTTGCAGTTACCGGCAAGGACCATCCGTCGTACCTGCCGTCCGCGTGGCCAACGCTGATTGAAAGCGGATTGCCGATCGCCGCACTGAACTGGCAAGGTCTGTTTGCGCCCGTGGGCACGCCTGACGCGGTTGTTTCACGGCTGAATCAGGCTTTACGCCAAGTGATGCAGGACGAGAGCATTGCCAAGCGCATGAACGCCTTCGGCATGGCGCCTCAATACATGCCTCAGGCGGCATTCATCGAGCAGATCCGCGCGGACAAAGCGGGCTATGCTCGAATTATCCAGGAAGCCGGCGTCGGTGTTGAGCAATAACCCATAGTAGTTGGCCTGATGCAATCGCTGAGAAGCGGGCTTTAATCGGCCAGGCAGCGGAGCACCGTTGCGGCGGCCTCCACTTCGGCGAAGCGGAATGAACGGCGTTGCAGCGCGAGCTCATCCCGGCCCCACTGCTCCATGTTCCAATCTTCATCCACATTGGCAGCGTCCCAAATCTCTTCGACGGACAGCCGCCCGTTTACGAGCGCCAGCGCCAGCAACGCTGAGCCGGTTAACGTCGTCACCGAATGCACCGCGCCAAGCCGCCATGGATCATCCGGGACGGCCGCCTCGGCGGCTTTGAGCGCCTCCTCTTGCTGCGCTAGGTGGGTGATGCCCTCGGTGGGCTGAAAGCGGGCGCCAAGCGTCTCGGCAGCCCAGGCCAGAACGGGATCCCAATGCCGCCGCTGTCGCTCGACGAGCCCCGGCGGATTCAGTGCACGATAGAGCAGCAGATCGGACGCCAGATACTTGGCGATTTCCGCGGCGACGGGACGCGGCCGTTCGGCTACGCCGTCGATAATCACATTGGCGAGCCGCGTCAGCGGCATTTTCGCCGGATCGATAACTTCGCGCTGCGAATCCCATTCGACCGCAATTGCCGCCGCGAGTGCCAGTGCCGGAGCCGCGAGCAGGCGCCGCGCCGGCGTCAACACCGGCTTGTCGTCGAGACGCACGCCGTGACTTTCCGCAACTGCCGACGTTCCCGCCCTGGTGTAGAACCGCCGCCGCAACGCCGGACGTACGCCGCGACGCGCTGCCTCAACTGGGTTCTCGTGAGCCATTTTCTGCTGGATATCTTCCGCTGGGTATCTCGCATGGAGCGCCGCACGCTTACCAAAATGTAACCTTCGCCGCGGAACTCACCTAGTCTTCCCTGTATTCTCCTTATTGAGGTAAATTGTAAATATATTCAATGGGTTAGATCGACAAGGACGCGGGCTGCTGGGCGTCAAAGCTGTGACAAGAAGGCCACCGTCAATCGCGTTGTTGTTAACGACGCTGTGCGACAAAACCTTGTTATAACAAGTGGTCGCGGTGGAAATCGCCAACCCCCTCGACTAGTATCGCGGCCGGATTCGGCGACGGAGCCAGACCGTTAGGGGCAGCCGGTCCGCGCAGCAGCGTGTGCACCGCTCGAACGAAGGCGGACGCTGCGTGCAAGAGGAGTCAATGAAACCTACTGACATTTCGGCCCCGGACTACTTCCACAAGGTCGTGGATTGTCAGTGGGCCTGCCCGGCGCACACGCCGGTGCCCGAATACATACGATTGATCGCTGAGGGCCGCTACAGCGACGCCTACATGATCAATTGGGAGTCGAATGTCTTTCCCGGCATCCTTGGACGGACCTGCGATCGGCCCTGCGAGCCGGCGTGCCGCCGTGGCCGCGTTGAGAAAGAGCCGGTGGCGATCTGCCGCTTGAAGCGCGTGGCCGCCGACTTCAAGGACGATATCCGCAGCCGCCTTCCGAAGCCCGCCAGGACCAAGAACGCCAAACGGATCGCGCTGGTGGGTGGCGGCCCGGCCTCGCTCGCGGTGGCGCGGGACCTGGCCCCGATGGGGTACGAGTGCGTGGTGTTCGACCAGGACCCGCAATCCGGCGGCATGATGCGCACCCAGATCCCAAAATTCCGCTTGCCGGAAACCGTCATTGACGAAGAGTGCGGTTACATCCTCAATCTTGGCGTCCAGTTCGTCGGCGGCAAGCGCATCGACAGCCTAAAGGCGCTGTTGGCCGAAGACTTTGACGCGATCTTCGTCGGCTGCGGCGCACCGCGCGGACGCGATCTCGAAATTCCCGGCCGCAAGGAAGCGGCCAAGAACATCCATATCGGCATCGACTGGCTTTCCAGCGTCTCCTTCGGCCACATCGACAAGATTGGTAAGCGCGTGATCGTGCTCGGCGGCGGCAACACCGCCATGGATTGCTGCCGATCGTCGCGCCGGCTCGGCGGCGAAGACGTCAAAGTGATCGTTCGCTCCGGCTTCGAGGAAATGAAGGCGTCTCCCTGGGAGAAGGAAGACGCCATGCACGAGGACATTCCGATCTTCAATTTCCTCGTCCCCAAGGAATTCATCCACGACAACGGCAAACTCACCGGCGTGGTGTTTGAGAAAGTGAAAGCGGTGCGCGACGACAAAGGCCGCCGCAATCTGGTGCCGACGGGGGAGCCGGATCAGCTCTTCGAATGCGATGACGTTCTGGTCGCGGTCGGCCAGGAGAACGCCTTCCCCTGGATCGAGCGCGACATCGGCATCGAGTTCGACAAGTGGGACATGCCCAAAGTCGACCCAAAGACGATGGCGTCGACGCACCCCAAGATTTTCTTCGGCGGCGACGCGGCCTTTGGTCCAAAGAACATCATCTGGGCGGTGGCCCACGGCCACGAAGCCGCTATTTCGATCGACCGGTTCTGCCGCGGCGAGGACGTCAACGTGCGCCCGGCGCCGCACGTTGCGATCACCAGCCAGAAGATGGGCATCCACGAGTGGTCCTACGACAACGAGATCGCGCTCGATAAGCGCTATCGGGTGCCGCACCGCGAGAAGGTGGTGGCGCTGCGCGACATCAAGGCCGAAGTTGAACTTGGCTACGACGTCGAACTCGCGTTGAAGGAGGCGGAACGCTGCCTTAACTGCGATGTGCAGACGGTCTTTACCGGCCAGCTCTGCATCGAGTGCGACGCCTGCGTCGATATTTGCCCGATGGACTGCATCACCTTTACGCAGAACGCTGAAGAGGCCGATCTGCGCTCGCGCTTGCAGGCGCCGTCCAAAAACCTCACCCAGGACCTTTACGTGGCCAACGATCTGAAGACCGGCCGCGTCATGGTGAAGGACGAGGATGTCTGCCTGCACTGCGGCCTTTGCGCCGAACGGTGTCCCACAGGGGCCTGGGACATGCAGAAATATCTGATCGACATGACTCACGCGGAACAAGCATGCCAAGCCCAAGCCCGCTCAGCAGCGTAAACGACTTCGTCATACGGTTTGCCAATGTCAACGGCTCAGGCTCGGCGAGCGCCAACGAGCTGTTCGCCCGCTCGGTGTTGCGCATGGGCGTGCCGGTTTCGCCCCGCAACATATTCCCCTCCAACATTCAGGGACTGCCGACTTGGTACGAGGTGCGCATTTCGGGGGAAGGACACCTCGGCGCGCGCGGCGGGACCGACATGATGGTGGCGATGAACCCGCAGACTTGGGACAAGGACGTGGCGTCCATCGAGCCCGGCGGATATCTCCTTTATGATTCCACCAAGCCGATGCCGAAGACAAAATTCCGCGACGACATCAACGTCATCGGCGTCCCGCTCACCGCGATCACCAATTCGACCTACACCGATCCGCGCCAGCGCCAACTGTTCAAGAACATTATCTACCTCGGCGCGCTGTCGGCGCTGCTCGACGTTGATCCTAAAGCCATCGAGCAGCTCATCGGCGAGCAATACAAGGGCAAGGAAAAGCTCCTGTCGTCGAACGTGCACGCACTGCATCTCGGCCGCGACTATGCGCTGAAGAACTTGAAATGCCCGATCGGGCTGCGGGTACAGAAGTCCGACAAAGTCGGCGACCGCATCTTCATCGAAGGCAATTCGGCCGCGGCGCTGGGCGCAGTCTATGGCGGCGCCACGGTCTGCGCCTGGTATCCGATCACGCCGTCATCGTCGCTCGCCGACGCCTTCACCAGCCACTGCAAGCGGCTGCGGCACGATCCCGAAACCAAGAAGGCCAAATACGCCATCGTTCAAGGCGAGGACGAGCTGGCGTCGATCGGCATTGTCATTGGCGCCGGCTGGAACGGCGCGCGCGCGTTCACCGCGACGTCGGGCCCCGGCATCTCGCTGATGCAAGAGTTCATCGGGCTTTCGTATTTCGCAGAAATCCCGGCCGTCATCATGGACGTGCAGCGCGCCGGACCGTCAACCGGCATGCCGACGCGCACGCAGCAATGCGATATCATCAGTACCGCATATGCGTCGCACGGCGACACCAAGCACGTGCTGCTGTTCCCGGAAGATCCCGCCGAGGCCTTCGAAATGGCGGCGCAGGCGTTCGATCTCGCCGACCGGCTCCAGACTACGATCTTTGTCATGCTCGACCTCGACATTGGCATGAACCATCGACTGTGCCGCCCGCTGAAGTGGGACGATGCCAAACAGTATGACCGCGGCAAGATCATGACCGCGGAAATGCTGGAGTCCGGAAAGGACTTCGGCCGCTATCTCGACGTCGACGGCGACGGCATTCCGTTCCGCACCTATCCCGGAACGCACCCCACCAAGGGCTCGTTCTTCACTCGCGGCACGTCGCGTGACCGTTATGCGCGCTACACCGAGGAAGGACCGGCATACCAGGACAATATGCAGCGGCTCCTGCGTAAGTTCGAGACCGCCAAGGACCTGGTGCCGCGCCCGCTCCAGGCCAATGCCGACAAGCCGACCAAATACGGCGTGATCTATTTCGGCTCGACCTCACCCGCCATGGACGAGGCCATCGGATTGCTCGAAGCGCGCGGGCATCAGCTCGATAGGCTGCGTATTCGCGCCTTCCCGTTCCATTCGAGCGTGTCGAGCTTTATTGCCGAGCACGATTTCGTCTACTTGGTCGAACAGAACCGCGACAGTCAGCTGCGCTCGCTGATCGTCAACGAATGCAGCATCGACCCGGTGCGGCTCGTTCCGATCCTGCACTATGACGGCACGCCGATTACCGCCCGCTTCATCACCAGCGCCATCGGTGATCACCTGGATGCGCTGAAAATTACGCCGCTGCGGAAGGTGGTGTCGTGATGCGCCTCCTTATGTCATCGTCCGCGCAGGCGGACGATCCAGTAACCGCAATCGCATCAGAATTCGCCGCATCGCCACCGATTACTGGATGCCCGCCTCCGCGGGCATGACAGGTCGAGAAAGTCGATTCACCATGACCTACGTCGTTAAGCCAAAGTTTCATCATCCCGATCTGCCGAAGAACAAACTCGGCTATACGCATCGCGACTACGAGGGCAAGGTTTCGACGCTGTGCGCCGGCTGCGGCCATGACTCGATCACAGCTTCGATCATCGAGGCATGCTTCGAGCTGTCGATCGAGCCGCATCGTGTGGCCAAAATTTCCGGCATCGGCTGCTCGTCGAAGACGCCGGACTA
>JASHVC010000149.1 GCA_030039655.1 Xanthobacteraceae bacterium
GTGCGCCACGTAGGCGCCGAGCGTGACCTCGCCCCAGGCCGCCGACTTGTCGGTTCCTGCGACGGTGAACTTGCCGTCCTTGAAGACGATGTCGGTGTCGGCGGCTTCGAGGAGGTGCGCAGCGATCTTCTTGGCCTTTGCCTCGACCTTGTCGAGCGCTTTCACGATGGCCGACATGCCAACCGCGCCGGAGCGCGAGCCGTAGGTACCCATGCCGAACTGCACCGTGTCGGTGTCGCCGTGCACGACGTTGACCTGGTCCATGGAAATGCCGAGCCGCTCCGCCACCAGTTGCGCGAAGGTTGTCTCATGGCCCTGGCCGTGCTGATGGCACCCGGTGAGCAATTCGACAGAGCCGGTCGGATTAACCCGCACCTCGGCGGACTCCCAGAGGCCGACGCCAGCGCCGAGTTGACCAACGAGCGAAGACGGCGCCACGCCGCAGGCCTCGATGTAGTTCGCAAAACCGATGCCGCGCAGTTTGCCGTGTCGCTCGGACTCGCGCTTACGTTTGCCGAAGCCTTTGTAGTCGTGGATTTGCAGCGCCTTCTGCAGCGAGGCGTTGTAATCGCCGGCATCGTAAAGCGAGGCGACCGACGTCTGATATGGAAACGATTTGACGAAGTTCCTCTTCCGCAAATCGGCAGGATCGACGCCCAGTTCGCGTGCACCCACTTCGACGAGACGTTCCACCACAAAGGTCGCTTCCGGGCGCCCTGCCCCGCGATACGCGTCGACCGGCACAGTATTGGTGTAAACGGCGTCAACCTCGCAGTAGATGTGCGGGATCTCGTATTGCCCCGACAGCAACGTCGCATACAGGAAGGTCGGGACTGCCGACGAGAACGTCGACATGTAAGCGCCGAGGTTCGCCGTCGTGTGCACCTTCAGCCCGGTGATCTTGCCGTCGGCGTCAAAGGCCATCTGCGCCTTGGTGACATGATCGCGGCCGTGAGCATCGGTGATGAAGCTTTCCGAGCGCTCGCACGTCCACTTCACCGGGCGGTCAAGCTTGCGCGCCGCCCACAGGCATACGACTTCCTCCGGATAGATGAATATCTTCGAACCAAAGCCGCCGCCAACATCGGGCGCGACCACGCGCAGCTTGTTTTCCGGCGCGATACCCACAAACGCCGAGATGACCAGCCGCGCGACGTGCGGGTTTTGCGTCGCATTCCACAAGGTCAGGCTGCCGCTTGCCGCATCGTACTCGGCGAGAGCCGCCCGCGGCTCCATGGCATTGGGCACCAGGCGGTTGTTGACGAACTCGAGCTTGGTGACATGCTTGGCGTTCTTGAACGCCGCATTGGTCGCGTCCGCGTCGCCAAGGTGCCAGTTGTAGATGGTGTTGTTTGGTGCGGCTTCGTGAATGAGCGGCGCGCCCTTGGCCGCAGCCTTCGTCGGATCGACCACGGCCGGCAGCGGCTCGTAGTCGACCACGACCTTCTCGGCCGCATCCTTGGCCTGCGCCAAGGTATCGGCGACCACGACCGCAACTGCGTCGCCCACATAATTGGCCTTGCCTGCGGCGAGCGCCGCATGTGGCGCCATCTTCATCGGCGAGCCGTCTTTCGACAGCACCACCCAACCGCAGATCAAGTTGCCGAGCTTGTCCTCGGCAAACTGCGCGCCGGTGAATATGCCGGCGACGCCCGGCATGCCGGCCGCAGCCTTGGTGTCGATCTTTTTGATCTTGGCGTGAGCATGCGGCGACCGAATGAAATAGATCGCGGCTTGCCCAGGGCGGCTGATGTCGTCGGTGTAGTGGCCTTTGCCGGTGATGAAGCGCTGGTCTTCCTTGCGGCGCACGGCTGCGCCGATTCCGGTCACGCTCATGGCAGTTCCCTCCCGGGATGACAGCCCTTGCCTTTTCCTTCCCTATTCGGCCGCCTTCGCCGTGCTGCTGCCGCGCATGGCGCGGGCGCCTGCGGCAATGGCTTTGACAATGTTGTGGTAGCCCGTGCAGCGGCAGATGTTGCCTTCAAGTTCTTCGCGGATCGTGCGGTCGTCGAGATCGTGGCCCTTGCGGCGGACCATATCGACTGCGGTCATGATCATGCCGGGCGTGCAGTAGCCGCACTGCAGCCCGTGATTTTCACGGAACGCTTCCTGCATCGGATGCAGCGGGCCGTCCGGCGCCGCCAGTCCCTCGATGGTGAGCACGTCGGCGCCTTCAATCTGCAACGCCAGCACGGTGCAGGACTTGGTGGCCTTGCCATTGACGTGGACGACGCAGGCGCCGCATTGCGACGTGTCGCAGCCGACATGGGTGCCGGTGAGCCGCAAGTTTTCACGTAACAGCTGCACGAGCAGCGTACGTGGATCAACATTAGCGCTGATAGGCTTGCCGTTCACCGTCATGGAGACGGATGCGGTGTCGGTAGATGCCACGGGACTCCTCCCTGGAAATTTCCGGTCAATCGTCGCAATTCGCCGACATACTCGGCCTTGCGGACTGTTCCAAGAGCGAAATCGCGGCGTTTTTGCCGTTTTTCACACCTTGGAACGAGAATTACTCTGAACCGCGGCCTGGGCGGCGGTCAAGAGAGTTGCGCGCAAGACCTGGTGGCGTGGGGCAGATCCCATTCTCTCACCGGCCTTCAGAACCCGTTTAGGTCAGGAACTTTTCTGGCTGACTGCCGCGGCGAAGTTTTGGAAAAAGTCGTCGGCGACCTTCTTGGCGGCGCCGTTGACTAGGCGCTGGCCAAGCTGCGCAAGCTTGCCGCCGATCTGCGCCTCGACCGCGTAGCTTAGCAACGTCCCGCCGTCCTTGGGGGCAAGCTTCACGGTCGCGCCACCCTTGGCAAAACCCGCCACGCCGCCTTCACCCTGACCGGAAATCTTGTATCCGTTCGGCGGATCGAGATCGGACAAAGTGACGTTGCCTTTGAACCTGGCTTTCACCGGCCCAATCTTGATCGTGGCAACCGCCTGGAAGGCGGTGTCCGAAGTCTTCTCGAGCGACTCGCATCCGGGGATGCACACCTTTAGCACCTCCGGATCGTTGAGCTTCTCCCACACCACCTGCTGCGTTGCGGGAAGCTGATACTCACCCGTCATTGTCATTGCCATCCGTCACTCCTTGATCGTGCCACTCTTGGCGAGCGCCCTGTTGCGCCTCGCTTATCGCCTGGCGCGGCGGCTGGAAAGTCCATTCTCATCACGCCCGTCATGCGCCCGCTGACCACAGAACGGACTCGCTAACGCGCAACCACATCCTAATCGACGCAAGGTAGACGCAGGGGAGGTCGTCTGTTGCGAGACGGTCGTAGCGCGCCGAACACCTCATCACTGCTTGGCCAAAAAAATTTCACTCCATGTCACAAAATGCAGATTCCAACCGTCATGTCACCGGAAACCACCGACATGAAGCAACGACGACGACGAGCCTGAATCCCTTCGTAGCCACTCCTGCAACAACGTGATCCTAGGTCAACGTCGGAAAGACCATTCGGGATAATGGTTTAAGACTTTACTCAGGGTTGCGATGGACGTGCGTCCTTGCTGATCAACAGATGCTCCTTGTGCATCCACCGTCGCACGAGAGGTCCGCAAACTCGACCAGACAAGGAATAATCATTGCCTAACAAAATCCTGATCATCGGTAGCGGCTTTGCCGGCTTTTGGGCGGCGGTCGCGGCCCGGCGAGGTGCCGGTCCTCGGGGCGAACTGACCCTGGTGTCGCGCGAGCCAGTGCTCGTCATCCGGCCAAGGCTGTACGAGGCTAGGCCCGAGACGCTCTCTGTCGCGCTATTGCCACTCCTGAGCAAGGTCGATGTCCGCTTCGTGCACGGCGAAGCGATCGCACTCGACACCGCCGCCAAATCCGTAACGCTCTCCGCCGGCGACTTCCTCACGTATGACCGTTTGGTCGTCGCGACGGGCAGCCGTATGCGTCGGCCCCCGGTGCCAGGTGCCGATGCGGCGTTTTCGGTTGACACACAGGCTGAGGCGATCGCCTTCGACCGCCGACTGGGCGAGATCGCCCGTGACGTCGCGGCGCCGACCATTGTCGTAGTTGGTGCTGGCTTCACCGGAATCGAGCTTGTCCTCGAATTACGCGACCGGCTGCTGGCGCACGGAGCCAGTGATGTGGCCGAGCGACTGCGCATCGTGCTGATCGACCGGTCCGAGACTGTCGGAAAGGAGGTCGGGCCTGGGCCGCGGCCGGAGATCGAGGCGGCCATGGCGGCCGCCCGTGTCGAGTTGCGCCTCAGCGCCGCCGTGGAAGCCTTGGGGGCAGACCGTGTAAGCTTCGCAGATGGCAGTGTTCTCGCTGCCGACGCGGTGGTGCTCGCGACCGGCATGGCCGCCGCGCCTTTCGCGGCCCAGGTCCCCGGTGAGCGCGATCAGCTCGGCCGGGTCGTCGTCGATACTTCCCTCAGAGCGCCCACCGCCCCCGAGGTCTTCGTCGCCGGCGACGCGGCGGCAGCCGATACCGGCGATGGCCGTCGGGCGCTGCAGTCCTGCCAGCACGCCGGGCAGCTCGGTCGCGTCGCTGGCGAGAACGCGGCGCGCGACCTGCTTGGCATGCCGCTGATCCCCTACTCGCAACTGCGTTACATCACGTGCTTGGACCTCGGTCGCTCCGGCGCGGTCATCACCCAAGGTTGGGAGCGGCGGATCGAGAAAACCGGCAGCGAGGGCAAGGCGGTGAAGCGATGGTTCAACACCCAACTGATCTATCCGCCGACCGATGGCACAGTTGAAGAGTTGCTCGCACGCTCTACCACCAACCTTGCCGAAAGAGTGGCCGGAGCAAAGATCTAGCGATGCCGCTAGAGCGGTGTCCTGCGCACCCGGCTGAGGGGAAGAAGGCGGCCTAATGTGGCAACCCGGATCGAGCCAGGAGGGGCTGCCGTCTTCAACGTGTTGCGCCCGAGCCTTACGCGCGTGGCCTATCGGATGCTGGGCTCAGTCGCGGACGCGGAAGACGTCGTCCAAGACGCCTTCCTACGCTGGCTTAATGTCGACCGAGATACTGTACGCGAGCCGGCGGCATTTCTGCGCCGAGTCGTGACCCGCTTGTGTGTGGATCGGCTCAGATCGGTCCAGCGCGAGCGCGACACGTATGTCGGCTCTTGGCTTCCAGAGCCACTTTTTGAAACGGGCGAGGATAAGTTGGACGAGGTTACTTTGCCGCTGCTCATGGCGCTCGAACGTCTGTCGCCGCTGGAACGCGCCGCCTTCCTGCTTCACGACGTGTTCGGCCTCGACTTTGAGGAGGTCTCGGCCACGATCGGGCGAGAGCCCGCCGCGTGTCGCCAGCTAGCAAGCCGCGCGCGCGCTCATGTTCGTGCGGACCGTCCGCGCTATCCCGTGCCAAGGGAACAAGGCTTGGAGATCGCAAAAGCTTTCTTCGCAGCGTCCCGGGACGGCGATATGGAGCGCCTACGCGCGCTGCTGGCCGCGGACGTCATCGTCCATGCCGATGGCGGTGGAAAGGCATCGGGCCACAGAGCGCCGGTTGCCGGCCTCGACAACGCGATGCGGCTGTTCACGGGGTTAGCGTCTGTCTTTGCCGAGTCCCGTCTCGTGCGCTACGGCTTTATCAACGGCTTGCCGGGATTCATCACCGTCGAGCGGGGCAACATTCTCCAAACCACCGCCGTGGAAATTGATGAGGGCCGCGTCGTCGCCGTCTATGCCGTGCGCAATCCTGACAAGCTCAGGCACGTGGCTGACTCCTTGCATTAACGGCCCACGCCGAGCCTCTTTGGGCGCCCGTGGCCTATCGCGACATTCCGCTACTACGCAGCACTACATAACTTTCGCGGTGAGCGTAATACGCTCCCTAGCGCTTCGCCAGGCTTGCGGATTTCGGAACAAGCGCACTAGCCTGCGCGACCAAGTAAGGGAGGAAGATAACATGCCCGACATCAAGACCGATGACGGCTGCGTGATCCATGTCGAGATCGAGGGCCCCGAGCGCGCCCCGGTGCTGATGCTCTCGAATTCGCTCGGCACCAACCTGCACATGTGGGATGAGCAAGTCGGTCCGTTTACGCGCCACTTCCGCCTGGTGCGCTATGACCGGCGCGGCCATGGCAAATCGGGCGTGCCCAAGGGGCCTTACACCATGGAGCGGCTCGGCCGCGACGTGGTCGCCGTGCTCGACGGCCTCGGCATTCAAAACATCAACTGGTGCGGCCTGTCCATGGGCGGCATGGTCGGCATGTGGCTCGGCGCCAATGCGCCAAACCGCGTCGACAAGCTAATTCTCTCCAACACGTCCTCCTTCTTTCCTGACAAGACGATCTGGGATGGCCGCATCAAGCTGGTACGCGACAAGGGACTGGAAGGCATCGTCGACGCCAACATGGAGCGCTGGTTCACGGCGGGGTTTCGCGAGCGCTCGCCGTCGGCCATGGAGAAAATGCGCGGGATGTTTCTGGCCACGAAAGTGGACGGCTATGTGGGTTGCGGCGAAGCGATCCGCGACATGGACCATCGGCCGCTGCTGCCAAAAATCACCGTGCCGACCCTGGTGATTGCCGGGCGGCAGGATCCGGCAACGACGCTCGAAGCCGGCGAATACATCAAGCAGCACATCCCCGGCGCCAAGATTGCCGTGCTGGAGGCCGCGCACATCTCCAATCTCGAACAGCCGCGGGCGTACGCCGAAACAGTGTTGGGATTTTTGTTGGGGAAGTAGCCGGTCGCAGCATCTTGCCCGCCTCGCGTTGCGGTCGAACATCGGATAATGTCGAGAGTGACTTAGTGACGCGTGGGGGCGTCAGTGAAGTTTCCGACGATGCGCTCGTGTACTTTTAGCGCTGCGGCGACCCGAGGGCGTGGCAAACGCGCGCCCGCGAGCGCAACCAACCATCAAAATCGTTCCGAACGGCGGGCGGCGGCATGATGGCGCGGCTCAAAACACACTTGGCGAACTCGGCGTTGATCGTCGTGTCCGTGCTGCTTACGTATTTCGCGGTGGAATTCATATTTTTCCGCGTGTTGCTGCCCAACATGCCGCTGCAA
>JASHVC010000150.1 GCA_030039655.1 Xanthobacteraceae bacterium
ATGCGCGCCGGGATTCCGGTATCCGACATTTTCTCCGGCGTCTATGCGACCATCGGTATCCTCGCGGCCTTGACGCGGCGCGAGAAGACCGGAAAGGGCGGCTATATCGACGCAGCGCTTGTCGATTCTACCGTGGGCGTGCTGGCATTCCAGGCACTCAACTATCTGGTCTCCGGCGAAGTGCCCAAGCGCATCGGCAATACGCATCCCAACATCGTTCCCTATCAGGTGTTTCCGGTCGCCGACGGCCACATCATCATCGCGACCGGCAATGACGCGCAGTTCATCAAGCTGTGCGGAATTTTGGGCGCGCCGCAGCTCGCCGAGGTTCCGGCCTATAAGGACAACACCGGCCGGCTGGGCCATCGCGCCGAACTCGTGGGGCAACTCACCGAGCTGACCATGCGCATGACGCGAGCTCAACTCTTGGAGAAGCTCGAAGCCGCCGGCGTGCCCGCCGGACCGATCAACGATCTCGAACAAGTCTTTTCCGATCCGCAGGTGATTCACCGCGGCATGCGGCTCGAACTGGCGAACCCCGCCGCCAAGGGCGGCAAGAGCCCCGGCATCCGCACCCCCATCGTGCTCGACGGCACGCCCATGGCCTCCGACCGTCCCGCACCCCGTCTCGGCGAACACAGCGCCGAGATTTTGAAGGAGATCGGGGAGGGGTGATGTACGGGCTTTCGCCGCCAGCACCTTCAGCTCCCTCTCCCCGGAGGGGAGAGGGTTGGGGTGAGGGGGCTCGGGCGATTGAGAAAAGCTGCGGCGTCCGAACCCCCTCACCCTCGCTCGCGGAGCCTGTCATCGGGCCGGCCACTTCGGGCCGGACCCGTTGGCTCGCTCGACCTCTCCCCCATGGGGAGAGGTTAGACGTGGCCGCAGGTTCGCCAGTTAGAACATTGCTGCATCAAACCGAGCGCTCGCCATGGCTGACATGAAATCCGAAACGCGCGACGGCATGTGCATCGACTGGGACGCGCCCATCACCATGAACGACGGCGTCGTGCTGCACGCCGATGTGTTTCGTCCACTCGCCGATAGCGACTATCCGGTCATTCTCAGCTACGGCCCTTACGCCAAAGGCTTGGCGTTTCAGGAAGGCTACAAGGGCAACTGGACGCGGCTGACCAAATCGGCGCCGGAAGTGCTGGAAGACTCGAGCAACAAATACCAGAACTGGGAGTTGGTCGATCCAGAGAAATGGGTGCCGGACAGCTACGTGTGCGTGCGCGTCGACTCACGCGGCGCCGGACGCTCCCCTGGTTTCCTCGACGTCTGGTCGCCGCGGGAGACCGACGATCTCTATCAATGCATCGAATGGGCCGGCACGCAGCCGTGGAGCAACGGCAAGGTCGGCATCAACGGCATTTCCTACTACGCGATGAATCAGTGGGCCGTGGGTGCGCGCAAGCCGCCGCACCTGGCCGCGCTGTGTATCTGGGAAGGCTCGTCGGACTATTACCGCGAGTTATGCCGGCACGGCGGAATCTTGAGCGATTTCCTCAATAGCTGGCATCCGCGCCAGGTGGCGAGCGTGCAGTACGGCGTCGGCGAACGCGGCGCCAAGAGCTTGGTGACCGGTGAGCCGGTCGCCGGGCCCGACACGCTGCCCAACGCGGAGCTTGCAAAAAATTGCGCCGACTCGCCGGGCGAAGCCAAACGCCGCCGGCTTGTCGACGCGTACTACGCTTCGCGCACCGCCGATTTCGAACAGATCGAGGCGCCGCTGCTCTCGGCGGCCAATTGGGGCGGGATGGGGCTGCACACCCGTGGTAATTTCGAGGGCTTCCTGCGCGCCGGCTCCAAACAAAAATGGCTGGAAGTGCATGGCGACACCCACTTCACGCACTTCTACAGCAACTACGGCGAGGCCCTGCAGAAACGCTTCTTCGGCCATTTTCTCAAAGGTGAGGACACCGGCTGGAGCAAGCAGCCGCGCGTCTCGCTCAACGTCCGCCATCCGCACGAAACTTTCGTGCTGCGCGCCGAGAGCGAGTGGCCGCTCACGCGCACGCAATGGACCAAATATTATTTGCAAGCCGACGACTTGACGCTCACGCCGCAAGAGCCTGCCGCTGCCGCGACCTTAAGCTACGAGACAACAGGCGACGGCCTGACCTTCCGCACGCCGCCGCTGACCAGAAGCCTCGAAATCACGGGGCCGGTCGCCGCGAAACTGTTTGTATCGTCGCCGACCACCGACGCCGACATCTTCCTGGCGCTGCGGCTGTTCGATCCCGACGGCAAGGAGATCACCTTCATCGGCTCCAACGATCCGCGCGTGCCGGTGGGCCTCGGCTGGCTGCGCGCCTCGCAGCGCAAGCTCGATCCGGCCCGCTCGCTGCCGCACCGGCCCTGGCACACCCACGACGAAGAATGGCCGCTGAAACCCGGCGAGCCGGTCGAACTCGACGTCGAAATCTGGCCGACGTCGATCGTCGTGCCGCCCGGCTATCGTCTGGCGCTCACCGTACGCGGCAAGGATTATGAGGTTGACGGCACCGACATTGCGCTGCCCAACGCGCCTTACCCGATGAAAGGCGTCGGCCCGTTTCTGCACATCGATCCGCACGACCGCCCGCCGGAAATTTTCGCGACCCCCAACACGCTGCACTTCGCTCCTGGCCGCCAACCCTACGTCCTGTTGCCGATTATTCCGGAGCCATAGTACCAACGGGGAAGCCCTCTCCTGTCATGCTCCGCGAAAGCGGAGCATCCAGTAAACGTCTCGCTGT
>JASHVC010000151.1 GCA_030039655.1 Xanthobacteraceae bacterium
CTAAACAATGAAAGTGATCGTTGTCGGCGGTGGGATCGGCGGGCTGAGCTTGGCGCTGAGCCTGCACCAGGTCGGCATCGAGGCCTGGGTCTATGAAGCGGCCCGCGACTTGGTGCCGCTGGGCGTGGGCATCAATCTGCAGCCAGCAGCCGTCCGCGAACTCACAGAGCTTGGATTAGCTGACGAACTCGCCCGCACCGGCGTCGCCACGCAGGCGCTAAGCTGCTTCAACAAATTTGGACAATTGATCTGGAGCGAACCCCGGGGCATCGCGGCCGGATATAGGTGGCCGCAATATTCGATCCATCGCGGCCAATTGCAATTCGTGTTGCTCCGGGCCTTACGCGAACGCGCCGGGGAGGACAGTTTCCGCGGCGGGTTGCGACTGACATCGTTCGAGCAGAGCGCCAGCGGCGTCACCGCGAGCTTTCGCGATGACGCGACGGGAACGACGTTGGTCGATCGTGGTGACATCCTGGTTGGCGCCGACGGTATTCATTCGACCGTGCGGCAACAACTTTATCCGGACGAAGGCGAGCCTCGTTTCGCTGGACAGATTTTGTGGCGCGCCGCTGTCGATGCGGAGCCATTTCTCGGCGGGCACACGATGGTCATTGCCGGCCACTTCAACCAGCGAATCGTGGTTTATCCGATTGCTGCAGGCACTGAGCCAGGGCAAGTCCTGACCAATTGGATTTGCCAGACGACCGTCGCAGACAGCACGATGGGGCGCGAGGATTGGAACCATCGCGTTTCGCAAGAACGCGTATTGGCGGCGTTCGATCAGTGGCGCTTCCCATGGCTCGACATGTCGGCATTGATCCGCCGCACGCCCGACATCTACGAATTCCCTTTGGTCGACCGTGACCCGGTGCAAGCGTGGACGTTCGGCCGCCTAACCCTCCTCGGCGACGCGGCCCATCCCATGCATCCGAGCGGATCTCAGGCCGGCTCACAGGCGGTTATCGATGCACGCGCGCTCACCGGCGCACTGCTCACGGAACTGGACCCAGTGAAGGCACTCCAACACTACGAGGCCGAGCGCCGGCCTGTGCTCAACGACATAACCCTGCGCAACCGACGGCTCGGGCCGGAAGCGGCCTTGCAATTGGCCGAAGAGCGCGCGCCCGAAGGCTTTGATCGAATCGAGGATGTGATCGCACCGGACGAGATCAAATCCATCGCAGACTCCTTCTTTTCAGCCGCCGGCCTTGACGTCGAAACGGTCAACAGCAGGCCGCCTTATGTGCCGGCGAACATGAGCCAGCCAGCGAGCTCTGATTAGGATGATATCGCCCGCCCACGCCCGACTGACCTACCGCTGAGACAAGGTGCTTCCCAATTGATCGCCGCAAATATCGTGTCGCGTAGGGACGAGCGTCGGTTGGCCGGCATTGTCCAATTTGTACAACTGGCAGATCGGGTAATGAGCGATCTTGGGATCGTTCTTCGTGTACGTTGCTACAGCGTCCGCGGCTGCCTTGTCGCCGTCTTCCGCCCCTGTCGCGACCAAGGCGATGACTTTACGCTGATCGGGTTCGTCTCGTTGTTGCTGATCGCTGTAGCGGCCCAAATTGAGGACGTATGCTGAGACGGTGACATCCGCCGGACATCCGGCTTGCAAATTTTTCTTTAGCGCGGAAGCCAAATTGATCCCGCGGCGCAACGCACGCGCGCTCTCCGTTGCATTAATTCCTTTGTTCGAGGCCACGCCTACTCCGATGATTACAGGGTTGTGGCAATCAGCCGAACCAGCAATGTCCGAGCTAATGCGGCAAGATGTAACAAGCGATGAAGCACGACCGGGCGCCGCGTCTATGAGCTGAACATTCGCAAACTGCCAAGAGGTTGGAGAGCCCGTGGCACAGTTCAGCGACGCAGGCGAAAGCAACGAAGGTTTTGGCTCCGGCTTGGTTGTCGCCGTGACGCTTGGCTCTTGTTCACGTGGCTTCGTGTCGCTCGGCGGTGCGTTGTCCGGAGTCGGCTCGCTTGATGCTACGATGGGTGGCCGCTCCTCGCTCGACCTCTTTTCATTTGGCGGAGCAGCGGCTGGCGCCGGCTTGTGTGGGCTCGAGGAAACTGACTCTCCCTCGTGTGGCCTCGTGTCAGTTGCCCGGCGCTATCTGACCGCGCCTCGATCGGGCTGGCAGCAGCAGGCTCGCCAGCTATTGGCACCCCTCGGCTAACGTTCTGATAGATCGCCGACCCCAGCACGATAAAAAATGCCAGCGCGGCAAGCTGCACCGCCGTCTCCAGCCGGCGCCGTAGCGGCGATCGTTTAGACGTAACGTGCTCTCTCTTGGGCATGACTGATCGCCCTTCGGAGCGCGTTGGCTCCTGTCGAACGCGGCTCAGCTCTGCTTGCAAATCCAAAGCGACGCCGAGCCGTTGCCGAGCGCGCAGCCTTTCGCGAAGGCTTGCGGTTTACTCAAAGCACCTTACTGAAATCGCCGGCCAAGAACTAACGCCGGCCGATGGTTCTTTATATACGACCGCGGGCGAAAGGTATCAACGCGTCACCGGCCGGAACTGGCGGGCCGTCGCCCGACGCGTCCAGTCGTCCGCCAAGCTGCAGCTTGGCGACTGAACTCACTCCGGATAATTTGGCAGACAATCAGACAACGAGGAAACGATCTCAGGGGCCCTATGAGCTCAAAACAGGCGGCGAATGCCGAAGCATTCGATTTCATCATCGTGGGGGCCGGCAGTGCGGGGTGCGTCCTGGCCAATCGGCTGACCGCGTCGGGCCGCAACCGCGTACTTTTGTTGGAGGCAGGCCCCAACAACTGGCATCCGTGGCTTCACATTCCGCTCGGCTTCGGCAGGCTTTTCACCAATCAGCGCTATAATTGGTGCTACGAGACAGAACCGCAGCCTCATTGCCACAACCGTAACGTCATCGCTCCGCGCGGCAAGGTTATCGGCGGCTCCAGTTCAATCAACGGGCTGATCTATATCCGCGGACAGGCCGAGGACTTCAATCATTGGCGGCAGCTTGGGAATGCGGGCTGGAGCTTCGACGACGTCCTTCCCTACTTCCGCAAAGCGGAGAACAACGAACGTGGCGCCGATGACTTTCACGGTGTCGGCGGTCCCCTCGGCGTTTCCGACCTGCGCGACCGCCATCCGCTTGCGGTGGCGTATGTCGAGGCGGCGGTGGAATGTGGTTATCCGCGCAACGATGATTTCAATGGGGCAGTACAGGAAGGCGCCGGCTATTACCAGACCACGATGCGCCACGGTCTGCGTTCCTCGACCGCGGCTGGCTATCTCAAACAGGCGAGGCGCCGCGCCAATCTCAAGGTCGTCTCGGAGGCGCTGGCAACACGCATTCTCTTCGACGGCCGACGCGCGACCGGCGTGGAGTATTTTGTCGGTAACGACAAACGCAGCGCCCGGGCCAATGTCGAGGTGATCGTCGCCTCGGGGGCGTTCAACACGCCCCAGCTGTTGCAGCTCTCAGGGCTCGGCCCGGCGTCGCTCCTGCAATCGCACGGGATCACTGTGGTCGCCGATGTTCCCGGCGTCGGCGACGATCTCAACGATCACATTTCGGGCCGCATCGTCTTACGTTGCAAAGACCCCATTACGCTCAACGACGCGGTGCGCAACTGGCGCGGCAAGCTCACGCACGGCGCGCATTACGTCCTTACCCGCCGCGGCTACCTGGCCATTCCGGCGGTCTCGTCCGCGGTTTTCCTGCGCGCTCTTCCCACATCGGCAACGCCCGACTCACAGTGCTCTATTTCCCTGTTCTCGGGCCAGACCATCGGCGCGGACCTGCATCCGTTCCCTGGCGTAACCGGCAATTGCGTGTTGCTGCGTCCGGAGAGCCGCGGTTACGTGCGCATCAAGTCCGCCGACCCTCGCGAGGCCCCCGCCATCAACCCGAACTATCTGGCGACCCAGAAGGACCGCGACACCATCACGGCGGGCGTTGCCGCCATGCGCCGGATCTTTCAAGCGCCCGCCATGGCACGCTACGTCGCCGAGGAGATCGAGCCGGGCGCGCAGTGCGACAACGACGACGAATTGCTCGATTTCATTCGCCGCCGCGGCTCCACCAC
>JASHVC010000152.1 GCA_030039655.1 Xanthobacteraceae bacterium
TCGCCGGCGGCGCGCATTTCTTCACCGATGTCGTGTTCGCCGGCGTGCTCATGTTCCTCTTGATCTGGACCATGCATGGCCTGCTGTTCCGCTGGCCGGCAACGCGCACCACGGATGAAGTGATTGAGCGGCCGCTGGTGCAGGCGGGCGAAGCGCTGCGCGGCGGCTTATCGGCTTTACTCCGCCGATTCGGCAGCCAGTCAGGCGAACCATCCTAACCCTCGGCCGTCCTGAACGGCTTGCGTCGCCGCCGCTCCCGCCTATAGTCCCGCGCGCGTTTTGTCAGGATACGCCGATGGCCAGCGATGCCACCAAAAAAGGCGAGGTCAGGAAAGTCGTGCTCGCCTATTCGGGCGGCCTCGATACCTCGATCATTCTCAAGTGGCTGCAGACCACCTATGGCTGCGAGGTCGTGACCTTTACGGCCGATCTCGGCCAGGGCGAGGAGCTTGAGCCGGCGCGCGCCAAGGCCCTCTTGCTCGGCGTCAAGCCGCAAAACATCTTCATCGAGGATTTGCGCGAAGAATTCGTGCGCGATTACGTGTTTCCCATGTTCCGCGCCAACGCGCTCTACGAGGGCCAATATCTGCTCGGCACATCGATCGCGCGGCCGCTGATCGCCAAGAAGCAGATTGAGATTGCTGAGAAGGTGGGTGCCGATGCGGTCGCTCATGGGGCGACCGGCAAGGGCAACGATCAGGTGCGCTTCGAGCTTGCGTATTATGCGCTCAAGCCCGACGTGAAGGTCATCGCGCCCTGGCGCGAGTGGGATTTCAAGTCGCGCGAGGCGCTGCTGGCGTTCGCCGAACAAAATCAGATACCGATTGCCAAAGACAAACGCGGCGAGGCGCCGTTCTCCGTCGACGCCAACCTGCTGCACGCATCGTCGGAAGGAAAAGTGCTGGAAGACCCGGCGCAGGAAGTGCCCGACTATGTCTACTCGCGGACCGACAATCCCGAGGGCGCCCCGGACAAGCCGGCCTATGTCACCATCGATTTCGAACGCGGCGATCCAATCGCGGTCGACGGCAAGACAATGTCGCCAGCTCAATTGCTAACGCATCTCAATGCGCTCGGTCGCCGTCACGGCATCGGCCGGCTCGATCTGGTGGAGAACCGCTTCGTCGGCATGAAGTCGCGCGGCATGTACGAGACGCCGGGCGGCACCATACTTTACGCCGCGCACCGCGGCATTGAGTCGATCACACTTGACCGCGGCGCCGCGCATCTCAAGGACGAGCTGATGCCGAAGTATGCCGAGTTGATCTACAACGGCTTCTGGTTCTCGCCCGAGCGCGAAATGCTCCAGGCAGCGATCGACAAGAGCCAGCAATACGTGAGCGGCCGTGTGCGGCTCAAGCTTTATAAGGGCAATGTCGGCGTGGTCACGCGCGAGAGCAAATATTCGCTCTACGATCAGGATCTGGTGACATTCGAGGAAGGCAAGGTCGCCTACGATCAACGCGACGCCGAAGGCTTCATCCGCCTTAACGCGCTGCGGCTGCGCACGCTCGGGCAGCGCAAGCGGAAGCTCAAGTTATAAGAGGTGGCGTTGGACGCGTGCCGCGTTCACGCAGGCGAATGACAGACCGCCTCGATATTGTGACCGTCCGGGTCGAGCACGAAGGCGCCGTAATAGTTCGGATGGTATTGCGGCCTTAGGCCCGGCGCGCCGTTATCCTTTCCGCCCGCCGCGAGCGCTGCGCGGTAGAACGCATCGACCGCTGCGCGGTCCTTGGCGGCGATCGCGATATGGATCGGCTTGTTGAGGCCGCCTTCGCCGCCGATCCAGAAATCCGGCTTGCCGTTGGCGCCGAAGCCGGCGGCCGGGTGGTCATTTGCGGTCTGAGTGACCTCCATCACCAGGCCATACCCAAGCGGCGCAAGCGCCTTTTCGTAGAAGGACTTGGATCTTGCGTAGTCGGATACAGGAAATCCAATGTGATCGAGCATTGGTGACGATTACACCTGCCGCTCGACCATCATCTGCTTGATCTCGGCGATGGCTTTCGCCGGATTGAGATGCTTGGGGCAGGCCTTGGCGCAGTTCATGATGGTGTGGCAGCGGTAGAGGCGGAACGGGTCTTCCAGATTGTCGAGCCGCTCGCCGGTCGCCTCATCGCGCGAGTCGACGATCCAGCGCTGCGCCTGCAGCAGCGCGGCGGGGCCCAGATAACGGTCGGAATTCCACCAATAGCTCGGGCACGAGGTCGAACAGCATGCGCACAGAATGCACTCGTAGAGGCCGTCGAGCTTGAGCCGGTCGTCGTGGCTCTGCTTCCATTCCTTCTGCGGCGTTGGTGAGACAGTCTGCAGCCACGGCTGGATCGACGCATGCTGAGCATAAAAGTTCGTCAGGTCAGGCACGAGATCCTTCACCACCGCCATGTGCGGCAGCGGGTAGATGCGCACCGGCCCCTTGATATCGCTCATGGCCTTGGTGCAGGCGAGCGTATTGGTGCCGTCGATGTTCATCGCACATGAGCCGCAGATGCCTTCGCGACAGGAGCGGCGGAAAGTGAGCGTGGCGTCGATGTGGTTCTTGATCCAGATGAGGGCGTCCAAAATCATCGGCCCGCAATCGGCGGTGTCGACGTAATAGGTGTCGACGCGCGGATTGTGGCCATCGTCCGGGTTCCAGCGATAGATGCGGTATTCGCGCTCGCTCTTGGCCTTGGCCGGATGCGGCCAGGTCTTGCCTTCGGTGATCTTTGAATTTTTCGGCAGCGTGAACTCGGCCATTGCTTAGCCTCTGTTTGACGTTTCGATCATTCCTAACAATAGACAAACGTCCGTGTTCTTGGGAGCTAAAGAGTGCAGTTCACGGACAAAAGGCTTCACATCCATTGCAGTTGTCGCATCATTGCCAGAAATCCAGCCCAGCGCCCGAAATAAGCGGAGATAGGCCTTTTGAGCTATTGCTAAAAGCACGAGGACCGCGCCCAAAGCCTGGGCCTTGTACAGGGAGTTAGCGAGGCGCATTCCAATTGTTCCGTCGTTGGCTTCAAATGCTTTGATATGAGCGTCATAGCTCCAGTGAGCATGAGCACTGAGCCAACCATAGAATTGGCCCGCGGCAGGATGTATCGCCTTCATGGCTCGGATAGATTGAGATGCCGCTCTCGATGTGATCGCCTCGAAATCGTCCATAAGGCAAATATCCAGAGCCCACGACATTTGCTCCAGGATCATTCTAACGATTGCAAGACACTCAAACAGTGCGCCCCGTTGCGCGCAGGTGATTGCTAAATCAAAAGAAAACGGGACGCGCATAAACGTCCACTTCGACGCCATCTGCCCTAACACCGACGTTTCGGGAGCCAAATCACTGAGTATTGTATCAAGCTTGGCGAGCTCTTCTTTCAGAGCGCTCGAAATTCTTTTGTCGAGTCGATCAGGCGGAGACGGCTCGTAGTTTAGATCATTAAGGTAGTGCTTAATAAAATAATCGACCGACTTATTGCCCATTTGGTAAGAGATCGATGCAGCGGACAGCCTGACGCGAAGCTCAGAGGGATACGAAGAGTCAATTCCTACCGGCCACCACCCTTTATTGAGCAAAACGTCAAAATCCCCTTGCTGATATAAAGGGAGCTGGTGCGACAAAGACGATGCCTCGAGTGGCACGATCCAACTCCTCAATACACGCGAGCTTTGGGCTCGATGTAAGACACGTCGTTGGTGAGCGTGTAGGTGTGCACCGGCCGGTAGTCGATGGTGACCCGACCGGTATCGAGATCGAGCCAGGACAACGTGTGCTTCATCCAGTTCTTGTCGTCGCGATCGGGGAAGTCCTCGCGCGCGTGAGCGCCGCGGCTCTCGGTGCGGTTGACCGCGGAGTCCATGGTGACGACGGCTTGCTCGATCAGGTTAGCGAATTCCAGCGTCTCGATGAGATCGGAGTTCCAGATCAGCGAACGGTCGGAGACGCGCACGTCGCTGATGCCGTCGAAGACCTGGTGTATGAGTTTTGAGCCTTCCTGAAGCACTTCGCCGGTGCGGAACACCGCGCAATTGGTCTGCATCACCTGCTGCATCTTGGTACGCAGTTGCGCGGTGGGCGTGCCGCCCGAGGCGTTGCGGAATTTGTCGAGGCGCGCCAGCGGCCGTTCCGCGGAGTCCTTCGGCAGCTCCGGCTGCTTGTCGCCGGGAGTGAGAATTTCGGCGCAGCGATGGGCGGCGGCGCGGCCAAATACCACGAGATCGATCAGCGAATTCGAGCCGAGCCGGTTGGCGCCATGCACGGAGACGCACGCCGCTTCGCCGAGCGACATCAAGCCGGGGACGATATGGTCGGGATTGCCGTCCTTCTTGATCAGCGCCTCGCCGTGATAGTTCGTGGCGATGCCGCCCATGTTGTAGTGCACGGTTGGGACGATCGGCACGGGCTCGCGGGTGAGGTCGACGCCGGCGAAGATGCGCGCCGACTCGGTGATGCCCGGCAGGCGCTCGGCAAGAATCTTTGGATCGAGATGGTCGAGGTGCAGGAAGATGTGGTCCTTCTTCGGACCGACGCCGCGGCCCTCGCGGATCTCGATGGTCATGGCGCGCGAGACCACGTCGCGTGAGGCGAGGTCCTTGGCGGACGGCGCGTAGCGCTCCATGAAGCGCTCGCCTTGGGAGTTCACCAGGTAAGCCCCTTCGCCGCGCGCGCCCTCGGTGATGAGCACGCCGGCGCCGTAAATGCCGGTGGGGTGGAACTGGACGAATTCCATGTCTTCGAGTGGCAGACCGGCGCGCAGCACCATGGCGTTGCCGTCGCCGGTCTGGGTGTGCGCGCCCGTGCAAGAGGCGTAGGCGCGGCCGTAGCCGCCGGTGGCGAGCACGGTCATCTGCGCGGAAAAGCGATGGATCGAGCCGTCGTCGAGATTGATAGCCACCACGCCGCGGCAGCGGCCTTCCTCGTCCATCATCAGATCGATGGCGAAATACTCGATGAAAAACTCGGTCGAGTGGCGCAGCGCCTGGCCGTACATGGTGTGCAGCATGGCGTGGCCGGTGCGGTCGGCCGCCGCGCAGGTGCGTTGCGCAGTGCCCTTGCCGTAGTGGGTGGTCATCCCGCCAAACGGCCGCTGGTAGATCTTGCCGTCCTCCTCGCGGCGCGAGAACGGCAGGCCCCAATGCTCCAGCTCGTAGACCGCTTCCGGCGCGTTGCGGCACATGTATTCGATGGAGTCCTGGTCGCCGAGCCAGTCCGACCCCTTCACGGTGTCGTACAT
>JASHVC010000153.1 GCA_030039655.1 Xanthobacteraceae bacterium
GGTGGTCGAGGAGACCGCGAACTCAAAGCCAACTTTCGCGCGGTGACGGCGACTGAATTCGCCACGGTGCTTGGCGATCATGGCGGACCCGCCGTCTCAACGACCGAGCATGTGTTGGCCGCATTGCGTGCCCTCGGCGTCGATAATGCGGTTGTCGAGGTTGACGGCGCCGAAGTCCCAATCATGGACGGCAGCGCCGCCCCGTTCGTCGCGGCGATCGACCAGGTTGGTATCGCGATTCAGTCGGCAGCACGGCGGTACATTCAGGTTCTCAAGCCGGTACGCGTTGCTAAGAACGGTTGCTTCGGCGAACTGCGGCCGCACTCACGTGGCCTGCGAATCGAAGCGGAGATCGAGTTCGATCACGCGTTGATCGGACAGCAGACGTTCAGCGTTGATGTTACGCCGAATGTGTTTCGCAACGAGCTGGCGCGGGCCCGTACATTTGGCTTTATGCGCGACGTAGCGAAACTGTGGAGCGCCGGTTACGCGCTTGGCGCATCGTTCGAAAATACGGTCGTGGTCGCGGAAGATCGTATTCTCAATCCCGAAGGCATGCGCTTCCCCGATGAATTCGTGCGCCACAAGGCGGTCGATGCCATCGGCGATCTGGCGCTGGCCGGCGCGCCGCTGATCGGCGCCTATCGGTCGGTACGCGGCGGCCACAAGCTCAACCACGCAGTGCTCACGGCGTTGATGGCCGATCCGACTGCATGGACCTACGTTGAGACGCCGCAGCCGGTTCGCCGGACACGCGGCCACGCCGAGCTTGCATCCGGCTTTGCGGCTCCGGCATATGGCCCGGACGTCTCTTAGATCTCCTTCATTTCTCGCCTTAATCCGGGCCGATTGTCGGCCATAGTGGCGCCCGGCAAGAGGTTACTATTCGACGAGAACGCGCGGAATCGGGCGGACGGGGAACGCAAATCAGGTTGATGATGCTGCGGGGGATGAAAGGTTGGGCAACGCCTGGGCGTGGGCCGCGCGCGCTGGCGGGCTGTCTGGCGCTGGTGCTCTTCACCGCACCGATGATGGGCTGCAGCCTGTTCAACAAGGACGAGGATTCCGTCCCCGACACTCCCGCCGACAAGCTCTACAACGAGGGGCTTTTCCTGCTCAACGACAAGTCGGATTACAAGGAGGCCGCGAAGAAATTCGACGAAGTGGACCGGCAGAACCCGTATTCGGACTGGGCGCGCAAGGCGGTCCTGATGTCGGCCTACGCCTACTATGAGTCTGGGCAATACGAAGAGTGCATCAACTCGGCCAAGCGCTACATCACGCTGCATCCCGGCAGCCCGGATGCGGCCTACGCGCAATATTTGATCGGCTCCTCGTATTACGATCAAATTCTCGACGTCACCCGCGATCAGGAACGGGCCGACAAGGCCATCAATGCGTTCCAGGAGGTGGTGCACAAATATCCGGACAGCCAGTACGCGGTCGAAGCAAAAAGAAAAATCGAGATGGCGCGGGATCAGTTGGCCGGCAAGGAAATAGAAATCGGCCGCTTTTACTTGAACCGGCGCGACTTCCAGGGCGCGATCAACCGCTTCAAGGTGGTGGTAACGCAGTATCAGACCACGCGGGAAGTCGAGGAAGCGCTGGAACGGCTGACCGAAGCCTACATGGCGCTCGGCATCGTCGACGAGGCGCAGACTGCCGCCGCCGTGCTCGGCCACAATTTCCCGGACAGCCCCTGGTACAAGGACGCGTATAAGCTCCTGAAGGGCGCCGGTGCCGAGCCGAACGAAAACAAAGATTCCTGGATCAGCCGCTCGTTCAAGAAATTGACGGGCTGATAGCCGGCCGACGATCGACGCAGATTGAAGAATCGAGAATATTATCCATTCTCGCTCGTCTCCATCGGCGTCTGAGCTTATGCTGTCTCGCCTTTCCATTCGCGACATCGTCCTGATCGATCGCCTTGACATCGATTTCGGCACCGGGCTCGCGGCGCTGACCGGTGAGACCGGCGCGGGTAAATCGATCCTGCTTGACGCCTTCGCGCTGGCGCTCGGCGCCCGCGGCGAAGCGGCGCTGGTGCGTACCGGCGCGGAGCAAGGCCAGGTCACCGCCGCTTTCGAGCTTGCCGCCAATCATCCGGTGCGTCGTGTCCTCGCCGAGAACGATCTGAGCGCCGCCGACGAACTTATCGTGCGGCGCGTTCAATTCGCCGATGGCCGCACCCGTGCCTTCGTCAACGATCAACCAGTCAGCGTGCAGGTACTGCGCGCGCTCGGTACCGCGCTGGTGGAGATTCATGGCCAGCATGACGAGCGCGCGTTCGTCGATGCGGCGACCCACCGTGCATTGCTCGACGCTTACGGTGGCGTGGAGGGCGATGCGGCGGAAGTGGTGCGGCTATGGAGCGAGCGGCGCGCCTGCGAGGCTGCCGTGGCCGCGCACCGCGCCGAGGTCGAACGCGTGAGCCGCGAGGCAGAATGGCTCCGCCACGCCGCCGACGAACTGACGCGTCTGGCGCCGCAGGCGGGCGAAGAGACGGCGCTGGCCGACCGGCGCTCGTCCATGATGCAGGCCGAGAAAGTCGCCGAAGACTTGCGCACCACGTACGAGGGCATCAGCGGAGCACAATCCCCGGTGCCGTCGCTGGCGACGGCTTTGCGGCGCCTCGAGCGCCGCGGTGCGCAGGCGCCGGCTCTGATCGAGCCTGTGGTGAGGGCGATCGACGCCGCGCTCACGGCTTTGGAAGAAGGCCGCGCTCATCTCGAAGGCGCGCTGCGGGCGGCCGACTACGATCCGAAGGAACTTGAACGCATCGAAGAGCGGCTGTTCGCGCTGCGCGCCGCGGGTCGCAAGTACAACGCGCCGGTCGATGAGCTGAACGCACTTGCTACGCGCTATGCCGGCCAACTTGCCTTGATCGACGCGGGCGCCGGACGGCTCGCCGCTCTGGAGAAGGAAGCGCAGGCGGCCGCCGCGCGCTATCGCGAAGCTGCGGAGGCGCTGTCCGCGAAGCGCCGCAAGGCGGCGCTCAAACTCGACAAGGCTGTCAACACTGAGCTCAAGCCGCTCAAGCTCGATCGCGCCCGGTTTTCCACGGAGATTGCCGCCGCCGACGAAGGACCGGACGGCATCGACCGCGTCGAGTTCTGGGTGCGCACCAATCCCGGCACGCGGCCGGGGCCGTTGATGAAGATCGCCTCGGGTGGCGAACTCGCGCGCTTCCTGCTCGCGCTCAAAGTGGTGCTTGCCCGGAGCGGTTCGGCGCCGACGCTGATTTTCGACGAGATCGATACTGGCGTAGGCGGCGCCGTCGCCGACGCGATTGGCGTACGGCTGGCGCGGTTGGCCTCGGGTATGCAGGTCATCGCGGTGACCCACGCGCCGCAGGTGGCGGCGCGCGCCGACCGGCATTACCTCATCAGCAAGGACGCGCTCGGAAGCGCCAAGCGGGTCACCACCCGCATCCTCGAGCTCGCTGCCGAGCGCCGCCGCGAGGAGATCGCGCGCATGCTTGCCGGCGCCGAAATCACCCCTGAGGCCCGCGCGGCCGCCGAGCGCCTGATCCGCGCGGCGAGTTAGCACCGATGCGAAGCCGGCAAACCGATATGCACATTACCAAAAATGCCGCAGTCAACCGAATCGCGGATGATTGGCTGCTTGTTTATCCTGAAATCTACAAGGCGGGCTTAGTAAAAGCATTGTCCGAATTCGATGATGATTCCATAGATGAGATTTATTCGTTTCACGATCGCATAAGAGAGCTCAAAGATGATGAAAAGCGGCAGATTCTTGAGGAGCTTCCTAAGGAATACAGTGCCGAAATCGAGAGGATGCTGGAGGCGTACTCGACCGAAATTCAGAGGGCAAACGACGAATACTATAATGCTGATGCCCCTCATCTGACTGATGCGGAGTACGACGTCCTAACAAGATTGCTCCGAATTACTTTGAGACAAAAAAAGCGGTGGGCCTCTTATTTCAAAAAGATAGAGCAGATCGGCGCCAAGCCTTCGGCACGGTTCGCCAAAGTTCGGCACGCGGTGCCGATGCTGTCGCTCGATAATGCGTTTGCCGACGAGGACGTGGTCGATTTTGTCGGCCGCATCCGCCGCTTCCTGCGCCTGAAGGACGACGAGGAGATCGTCTTTTCCGCCGAGCCGAAGATCGACGGGCTGTCGATGTCGCTGCGTTACGAGGATGGCGTGCTCGTCACCGGCGCCACGCGCGGCGATGGCACCGTGGGCGAAGACGTGACCGCGAACGTGAAAACCCTGGAGGACATTCCGCATAAGCTCAAAGGCCGCGGCGTGCCGTCGGTCTGCGAAGTGCGCGGCGAGGTCTACATGACCAAGCACGCCTTCCTCGAACTCAACCGCCAGCAGGCCGAAGCTGGTGAGCCGCTTTACGTCAATCCGCGCAATACAGCGGCAGGGTCGCTGCGGCAGAAGGATCCGTCGATCACGGCATCGCGGCCGCTCGGCTTCTTTGCTTATGCGTGGGGTGAGATGAGCGATATGCCGGCCGACACGCAATCCGGCATGATCAAGTGGCTTGCGTCGTGTGGCTTCAAGACCAATCCGCTGACAAAAATGTGCCGCTCGGTCGAGGCGCTGCTGAAATTTCATCGTGAGATCGAGATGCAGCGCGCCACGCTCGACTACGACATCGACGGCGTGGTCTACAAAGTCGACCGTCTCGATTGGCAGGAGCGACTCGGCTTCGTGTCGCGCAGCCCGCGCTGGGCGATCGCGCACAAATTCCCCGCCGAGAAAGCCACTACCGTCGTGCGCGACATCGAGATTCAGGTCGGGCGCACCGGCGCGCTTACGCCGGTCGCCAAGCTCGAGCCGGTTACGGTAGGCGGCGTCGTGGTGCAGAACGCAACGCTGCACAATTCCGATGAGATCGCCCGGCTCGACGTCCGAGTAGGGGACACGGTGCAGATTCAGCGCGCGGGCGACGTCATTCCGCAAGTGCTCGGCGTAATCACTGAGAAGCGTCCGCGCGGCGCCAAGGCTTACGTGTTTCCGAAGAAGTGTCCGTGTCCGCTGCACACCGATGTGGTCCGCGAGGTCATCGCGGGCGGCGAGGAAGGTGCGCGCGCGCATTGCACCGGCGAGTTTGCCTGTCCGTACCAAGCGCTTGGACATCTCGAGCACTTCGTGTCGCGCCGCGCCTTCGACATCGATGGGTTGGGCGAGAAGCAGATCGCCTTTTTCTATGAGGAAGAGTGGGTCAACGAGCCGGCCGATATCTTCACCCTGCGCGAACGCAACGGAAAGCTCACGCTCAAGGAGACCGGCGCCAAGACCCGTATCGAAAAGGTAGAGGGATTTGGCGAGACCTCAGTGCGCAACCTGTTCAATGCCATCGAGGCGCGACGGGACATTCCGCTGGAGCGATTTGTTTACGCGCTCGGCATCCGCCACGTTGGCGAGACGACGGCGGTGGCATTGGCGCGCGGCTATGGCTCCTGGGAGGCATTTCACGATGCCTGCCTTAGACTTGCCAAGGACGACCAGGACGCCAAAGAGGAATTGGACGCGCTCGACCAGATCGGCGACACGGTGATCGAAAGCCTGCGTGATTACTTCGCCGAGGCGCATAACCGCAAGCGCATCGAGCGGCTCGCCGCCCAAGTGCGCATCCTCGACGCCGAGAAGCCGCGTACGGATTCAGCGGTTGCCGGCAAGACGGTGGTTTTCACTGGAACGCTAGAGCAGATGACGCGCGAGGAGGCCAAAGCGTCGGCCGAACGCCTGGGCGCAAAGGTGTCGGGCTCCGTATCGAAGAAGACGGACTATGTGGTTGCCGGACCGGGCGCCGGCTCCAAGCTCAACGAAGCCAACAAGCTCGGCGTCAAGGTGCTGACCGAAGACGAGTGGGTAAAGCTCATTCGGTGAGAAAATCCGTCATTGCGAGGTACGCAACGCTAACGCGTGCTCATACTTCCTCGCAATGACGGCACTGTCACATCAAATAAGGTCGGTCATAAATTTTGCCGCAATCCGGCGTTCTCGCAATGACGTCAGCGCTATATGCGTCCCGCAAGCACTAGAACGACGACGATGATGAGGATCAGGCCGAGCCCGCCGCCCGGGTAATAACCCCATCCGGTGCTATACGGCCACGTCGGCAATGCACCGATCAACAACAGAATCAGAAGAATGATCAGGACGGTCGAGAGCATGACACGTTTCCTCGCTCCTTGAGCAACCTAATAAAAAACGTCGTTGTGAGATAAAAGTTCCTCTAAAAGTTCCTTGCGGTTCGGGTGGCGAATTGCTGCGCCGCAAACGTGGATGTGTCTAAAGACATATTTGAAACGTCGGCAAGGGCAGGCGTGCCGACTAATATCAAAAAGATCGTGAAATTAGTTTGCGGCGATCGGCGCCGTCGCGGCGTTGAGCCATTCTCGTGTCGGCGCATCGACAAGATCAGACAGAACATCGCGCACGCGTGCATGATAGGCATCGAGCCACGCGATTTCCTCGGCGCTCATCATCGCCGGCTCGACGAGGCGGCGGTCGATCGGCGCCAATGTCAATGTCTCGAAGGCATTGAAGGGCTTTTCCGGATCGGCGACGGCGGTGGCTTCAGTCACCAGGACCAGATTTTCGATGCGGATGCCGTAGGCGCCGGTGCGATAATACCCTGGCTCGTTGGACAGGATCATGCCGCGCTTGAGCGGCGCGGTGCCGAGCTTGGAGATGCGCGCAGGTCCCTCGTGCACCGACAGATAGCTGCCGACGCCGTGGCCGGTGCCGTGATCGAAATCGAGGCCCGAGCGCCACAGAAATTGCCGCGCGAACGAATCGAGCTGCGCGCCGGTCGCGCCGTCCGGAAACACAGCGCGCGCGATGGCGATGTGGCCCTTGAGCACGAGCGTGAAGCTCCTGCGAAATTCTTCGGTCGCGGCGCCGACGACGACGGTGCGGGTGATGTCGGTGGTGCCATCCTCGTACTGGCCGCCGGAATCGATCAGAAAAAGTTCGCCCGGCGCGATGCGGCGATTGCTCTTGCGCGTCACCCGGTAATGCACGATGGCGCCGTCGGAGCCGGCGCCCGAGATGGTGGGAAACGAAACGTCCTTGAGCAGTCCGGTGTCGCGGCGGAAGCTTTCCAGCGCCTCGACGGCGTCGATTTCGGTCAGGTGCCAGGACGGCGCCTCGCGATCGAACCAGGCGAGGAAGCGTGTCACCGCCGCACCGTCGCGCTGCTGCGCCGCGCGCGCGCCGGCGATCTCGACGGCATTCTTCACCGCCTTCATGGGCGCGATCGGGTCGCTGCCATGCAGGATCTTGCCGCCGTTGTTCTCGATAAGGCGCGCGATCGCCTCGGGGCACGCCGACGGATCGATGCGCACCGTGCGCTTCTCACTGCCGAGCGTCGCGAGTTCGCGCTCGAAGTCGGACGGCTCGCGCACCGCAGCGAGTTCCTCAAGCCGATGCCGGACGTCATTGTTAAGCTTGCGCCCGTCGACGTAGAGCGCCGGCCGGCCTTCTTTCGGCACCGTGGCGAAGGCGAGCACGACCGGCGTATGCGGAACGTCGCTGCCGCGGATGTTGAATAGCCACGAGACGGCGTGCGGGTCGGAGACGACGAGCGTGTCTGCGCCAAGCTTCTGCAGATCGGTGCGGACGCGCCCGACTTTTTGTTGCGCCTCCTCGCCCGCGTAACGCAGCTCATGGAGCACGACCGCGCCGAGCGGTGGAGGCGGTCGGTCGGTCCAGATGGCGTCGATAGGATTGTCGGCCAATGCGACGAGGCTTGCTCCGGCAGCCGCGCAGGCCTTGGCGAGCCGCTCGGCGGCATCCACGGTGTGCAGCCACGGCGAATAGCCGAGCTTCTTGCCGGCCGTCAGGTTGGCTTCGATCCACACCGGCGGTGGCCGTTCGACCAGATGCTCGACGGCGAAGATCTTGCTGTCGATCTCCTCGACGACCTGAACCTGATAACGGCCGTCGACAAAAATCACGGCGCGATCGGCCAGCACGATCGCCAGGCCCGCGGAGCCGGTGAAGCCGGTCAACCAGGAGAGCCGCTCCGCGGAGGGCGGCACGTATTCGTTCTGATACTCGTCGGCGCGCGGCACGATGAAACCGTCGAGGCCGCGCCGCGCCAACTCTGCGCGTAACGCCGCGACCCGCGGCGCGGTGGCGCCGGGTTCGCTGCGATCGTCGAACGATTGGAAATGGGCTTCGAACATTGGCGGCAATGTAAGTGTAAATGGCGGCAAGTTGGAGTCGGCCGAACTGTCACCGTCGGGAAGATGCCGGAGCGCGCCGCATAACCAGCGTCGTCCAGCCATCCAGGTCGATGCGGCGCTCGAGCGCCAGCGGGCGATAGGCCCATAGCGCCGCGTTCGCCTGCGAAGCCAGCAAGCCGGAGAGAATAATGCGGCCGCCGGGAGCGGTGAGCTTGGTGATTGGTGCGGCCAGTCGTTTCAGCGGCCCGAGCAGAATATTGGCGAACACGAGGTCGAAGGGCGCCTGCTCGCGGACGCTTCGTCCGGCGACCCCGTCCGCTTTCGCGACTTCAACGAACGCGCCGATACGGTTGAGCCGCGCATTGGCGCGCGCGACGCGGACCGCTTCCGTGTCGATATCCGTTGCTAGTACGCGCTGACGCAACGCCCGCGCGCCCGCGATCGCAAGCACGCCGCTGCCGGTACCGAGATCGAGAATTTGCAATCTATTCCTCAGCCCAAGGGGCGAAGGACGGCAAGTGCTGCGCATTTTGCCTATCCGCCTGCATAGGTCATCGAGCGCCAGCAGGCAGCCACGCGTGGTGCCGTGATGGCCAGTGCCGAAAGCGAGGGCAGCCTCGATCTCGATGCCGATCTGGTTGGGCGAAACGTGGGCTCGGTCGTGGTCGCCATAAACGAGAAACCGCCCAGCTTCCACGGGCTTAAGACCTGCGAGGCTCTCTTTCACCCAATCCTTTGCGGCGACGCGCCCGAAACGGAGCCCTCTCGCCGCCTCAGGACCGCCAGATTCCGATACCAGGGTTCGCACCTTGTCTTTGTCAGGCAGTCCGCTGAAATAGATGGTGACCTGCCAATTGCCACGGCCGTTATCCACAAGGCTCACTGCGGATTCTTGCGCCCCAAATTGCTCGGTTAGGAAGGTGCTCACCTTGTACGCGGATTGTTCATCGGTTGCTAGCAAGGCTACCCACACCGCAGTTGTTTTAAGGGGATTGGAATGCATTGATCTGTCGAGTATTTCCGGATTTGCTCACGCAATTTTCGGTAGATTGGAACAAACCACCGGGGGCCGGTGTTCTTGACGACGCCACCACTCTCGTTTGCGCGCTCTATCCCGCCTCTAATCCACAGTTTTCCAACAGTTTTTCAACAACTTCTCCACAGAGGGCGTCGGGATAGTTTCACTTCACCTAGATGGCAGATGCCAGCCAAACACATGGCTCACCGTGCTACAATCCGCAGTTGAGGCGACGCCCGAAATTCTGGAGAATATGATGACCGCAAAGTGCGCGCGCCGAACATTCGCCATGTATCGCTTGGTCGCGCCGCTTGCTCTTGTTCTTGGCCTATTTTTTGGCTCGGTTGCGACGTGGGCACAGGCCTCCGACTACTCCCAGCTTATCGCGGCACCGGACCGCAGCAACTCGGACCGGCAGGCTGACAAACGCCGCGACCCGTTGCCCTTTCTGGCTTTTGCCGGAATTCGCCCTGGCATGAAGGTGCTCGATATGGGCGCCGGCGGTGGCTATAGCACCGAATTGATGGCGCGTGCCGTGGCGCCCGACGGCATTGTGTACGGGCAGAACCCGCCCGATCTCGGTGAAAAGGCGAAGGCGGCCTTTGACGCTCGCCTGAAGACTCCGGCCATGAAAAACGTCGTGGCAGATGTCCGGCCGTTTGACGATCCCATCCCGCCGGGCGTGCATGATCTCGATCTCATTACGTTTCTCTTCTACTACCACGACACGACTTACATGACCGTCGATCGCTCGGAAATGGACGGAAAAATGTTCGCGGCGCTCAAGCCTGGCGGCTTTCTGGTGATCGCCGATCACTCTGCGTTGCCCGGACAGGGAACGTCCGTCAGCCGTACGTTGCACCGGATCGAAGAGAGCGCGCTGCGCCAGGAACTCGAAGGGGTCGGCTTTCGCGTTGTCGCCGAAGGCAATTTCTGGCGCAATCCGAATGACACCCATGACTTCCCGAGTTTCAAGCCAGACATGCCGGTGGACAACTTTGTGCTCAAGTTTGAGAAACCCTGAGCCGTTTTGAGTTCGCAAAACCTCTCGAATTGATGCCCTACTCCGTTCCTGTAAGATGCAGGGATAGCCGCAACATTTGTGGGGTCGCAGCATGGAGGTCATCGTCTTCGCGTCGCGCAAGGGCGGCTCGGGGAAGAGCACGTTGACTGCCCATATCGCCGCGCACGTGCACAAGCCGTCGCGGCCGTGCCTGCTCATCGATGCCGACCCCCAGGGCTCGCTCGCGCTGTGGCACAAATTGCGCGCGGCAGCCGGCGAGGCTGACGACCTGCCGATCAAGTCCGCGCAGCGCCACATCGCCGACGTGGTCAAGCAGGCCAAAGCCGACGGTGTAGAGTGGGTCTTCATCGACACGCCGCCGAACATGTCGGCGAGCGTCACCGACGCTATCGGTACCGCGACCCTTGTGGTCATTCCGTGCCGGCCGGGCGTGTTCGATCTCGACGCCGTCAAGCAGACCATCGAGTGCGCCCGCGAGGCGCGCAAGCCATACGCAGTGATCATCAATGCCGCGCCGCCGAAGCGCCAGGAAGTGGAATCACCCACGGTCACTCATGCCCGTGAAATTCTCGGCGCGCTGCAGATTCCTGTCTGGGGCGGTCAAATCACCCAGCGCGCCAACTTTTCTGCGGCGCTCGCCGAAGGCGAGGGCGCCAAGGAATACGATTCCAGCTCCACGGCGGCGGCCGAAATCGCGCGCCTGTGGGTCGCCATCGAGAAATCGGTGAAGGCGATCCACGGCGCGCGCGAAGGCGGCATGCACCGCGTCGCGGCCTAACGGCAACCACTGAGCCGTCATGGCCGCGACAAGCGCGGGCATGACGACGTAAGAATTTGCGATGCTCACTTCAGTTGATCGGCCACCTTGGCGAGGCCGGCATTGACGCATTCCTCGTCCACGCCGGGCGAACCCGATACGCCGACGCCGCCGATGACTTCGTTTCCGGCCTTGATCGGCACGCCGCCCGGATTGGGAATGATGCTCGGCAGCATCACCTGGGCGCGAACCACCGGATTACCGTCATTCCATTTCTTGGCGTACTCGGTCGTGGTTTGTTTGAACGTCATCGCCGTGTAGGCCTTGCGGCGCGCGTTCTCCATGGTGTGCGGGCCGGTGTTGTCGCCGCGCATGGCGATCAGCGTCTCGCCGTCGCGATCGACCACCACGGCGGATGTGCCGTAGCCCTTTTCCTTGCAGGCGGCGATAGCGCCTTCCGCGATGGTCTTGGCGATGTCGTAGGAGAGATCCTTGTGCACGAGCAATTGCGCGCCGGCCGGGGCGGCCGGAATCGCAAGCAAGCAGACAACGGCAGCGAAGCCTAAGCGTTGAAGGTGCGGCATGGTCTTGGTCCTCCGATGAAGAGCGCCGCCTCCCCGCGGAACGGCGGGGAGGAGGAGACGGAGGTTATTCTATTTCCGGGAGGCGCGCGGCAGCCAAGCGCGCGCGCTCAGTACGGTGGATATTACCGGCCGTACTGCTGCTGGTAATACGGCTGCCCGCCGTAGGACTGATTGTAGGCCGGCCGCCCGTAGGCGGGCGCGGGCTGCGGCGGGAAGAAGCCGCTTTGGTTGCCGTACTGGTCATAGCCACGCTGGTTGTAGCCCGGCTGTTGCTGGCCGTAGCCGGAGTAGACGGTTTCCTGATCCGGATTGCGCCGCGCGATTTCCTGGCCGTTGCCGCCGGGGGTGCGGCCGCTGATGACCACGCTTGTGTTGGCCATGCCCTCTGCCTTCACCAGGTCGAACAGGATGGTGGCATTGGGGGGCGCCAGCCGCACGCAACCGTGTGAAACCGGAAGCCCAAGATGCTTGACGTCGAAGAAGCCGTGGACCGCGTGTCCGCGCATGTCGAAGAAGATCGTATGCGGCATCGGCGCATTGTCCCATTCCTGAGAGTAATGGTCGGCGTCCATACGGTTCGCCTTGAACGTGCCGCTCGGCGTTTCGTAACCCGGCCGCCCGGTCGAAACCGGCCAATTGTAGCGCTCGGTGCCGTCGACCGAGACGCTCATGGTCTGGGTGCTCTTGTCGATGGCGATTACCACGTTGGCGAGCGACGGCGTGGCGAGCGGCAACGCGAACACCGCTGCGAAAAGCGAAGCGGGCAGAATCGTTTGAAAACGCATGGCTGAGCACCTGATGGGAGAATCGACGAACATCTGAGCAGATGGGGAGGCCCCCGTCCATTAACAATAAGAAGCCTCATAGGCCGAATTGGTTCAAACAAACCTTCTTTGATTTCCGACTCGACATAATGATGAATGAAATGCGGCGGCATTGTTGAAAAGCCGGGCCTGCGCATTCACGAATACGTGGTTGCCACAATGCGCAGAGGGTAGAGTGATGTTGAAGATTCGCCGGCTTCCTTTCCTCTCCGCTGGTGAGAAGTGCCACACGGTAGGGCGGGTCTTAGACCCGCCCCTATTGGGCGGCTGCCTTGCGCCACCGAGAAAGATGACACTCACGCGATCTTCGGCCCCACATAGGCCGACGACGGGCGGATCATGCGTCCGGTTTGCTGCTGCTCGAGCGCATGGGCGATCCAGCCGGCGCTGCGCGCAATCGCGAAGGTTGCGGTAAACGCTTCGCGCGGGATGCCGACCGCATCGAGCAGGATTGCCGCCATGATTTCTATATTGGCGGGCAGGCGGCGGCCGGGTTTGATGCGCGCGAGCACGGCGGCGAGCCGTTCTTCAAGGTGCGCGGCGAACGCCAGGCGGCCCGCGCCGGCGCCCATCTGCCGTAACGCTGCGCGCATGGCCACGGCACGCGGGTCGTTGCTGCGGAACACGCGATGGCCGAAGCCCGCGATGCGCTCGCCGGCATTGAGTTTCTGTTCGATCCACGCGTCCAGATCGTTCGCCGCCGCGGCGGCATCGAGCGCGTCGAGCGTCGGGCCTGGCGCGCCGCCGTGCAGCGGACCCACAAATGAACACCACGCCGCAAGCATTGTGGACGCCAAGCTGGCGCGGGTCGACGCCACGGTGCGCGCCGTGAACGTCGCCGGGCCGAGGCCGCTTTCGGCCATCACGGCGAAGTAAGTGTCGAGGGTTCTTGCTTGCGCGTCGCTCGGCGCAACGCCGTGCAGCATGCGCAGCACATCGGCGGCGACGGGTAAATTCGGATCGGGAGCAAGTGGCGTCATTCCGCCCGCCGCGCGCACGGCGGCGGGAACAAAGACCGCAAGCGCCGAAGCGATGGCGGCGGGCAAGCTATCGTCTGGCAAAAGGGCGAGACCGATGCGAATAGCGTCGTCAAGCGAACGTCCTGCCGCGATAGGTAGCCAAGCATTGATTTGTTTGAAGGCTTGTTGCCGAGCCGCGCCCAGCGCCTTGGTCATGCCGTCGCGCGTCAGATCGCGGCCGGCGAATCCCTCCCACAACAAAGCGACGGTGCCTTCATAACCGTAGCGTTCGAAGAGCTCAGGAATCGGGTGACCACGAATCCAGAGCATTCCGCGCTCTGAATCCGCATGACTCAAAATCGTTTCGGCGACGACGACGCCTTCCAGGCCGGGACGAACTTTTTCCTCACCCGCGACAGCGGGGGAGGGGGACCGCGCGGAGCGCGGTGGAGGGGGCGCGGAGCTCAAGGCGCCTCAGACGCCAATCGAACGATGGCGTCTGCCGTTTCATCGACACTACGCATCAACTCACGCGCCGAAATTCGCATTACAGTGACGCCGTGCTTGTTGAGCCAGGCGTCGCGACGCTCATCGCGCGCCGGACGGTCTCCCATATCATGGCTTATTCCGTCGATCTCGACGGCAAGGTTGGCTTTCGCGCAATAGAAGTCGATGACGTACGGTCCCATTGGATGCTGACGACGGAACACAGGCTTTCCCGGCTCTCGCCAGCGTAATCTGTTCCAGAGCCGTGCTTCTGGGACTGACATGCTCCGGCGGAGCCGCTTCGCGGTTCTGATCGTTTTCTTTGGTGCTCTCATGGTCGGCGAGTCAGGCGCCCCCTCCACCATCCTTCGCGCTTCGCGCTGCGGACGGTCCCCCTCCCCCGCTCGCGCGGGTGAGGAAAAAATCTATCACTCCGCCGCG
>JASHVC010000154.1 GCA_030039655.1 Xanthobacteraceae bacterium
GCCACGTATGTGGTCGCGAAAATCCACGCCAATCGGCATGGAATCGTAATCCATGAAAATCAAGGATTCGTCTTTGCCTCCTCCTCCTCCGGGAGACTTTCCGTAATGAGCCTTCAATCGATCAAATATTCGGCCAGTTATCCAGCCTGTGTCGTCACGGCGATACGAAATCGCGATGCCCGCCATGCGCAATTTCCGAGTCTTTAGAAGAGTTAGGGCCGGTGAACCGAAGTTAACGCGATCCAGTGCTGTGTGCAACGATGCTTATCGCTGAACCTTTCTGGATTCCACTTCGCGCATTACTTCTACCTCGCCCCCACGATTTGTAGTCGCCTTCGCGGAACAGGTCAGATAGAGCGGCTAATGCCGCACCTTGGTTTCAAGACTTCACAGTTTTGCGCTGACTTTCCGCGCCGCAGCAGCTTTCGGTATCGCACTATGGTCTGATCTGATAAGTTGCAGCTAGAGTTGATAGGCGTTCGTGATGAAGAAAAAAGCTGCCGCAACACCGATGGCTAGAAGCGAAAGTAGGTAAGCCCTATTTAGGGCCAGCATGAGGCGGCTTGTAGGGAAAAGAAAAAGGGTCAGCACTAGGCCGAAAAGGGTGACGCCAAAAACCAGTATCACTGCTGCAACGCTGAATTTCACATACAGCGGGATGCCATCGTAATAGCGCCATCGGGCTCTGTAACGCCACACCATATAATGGGCTCTGTAAAATGCGGCAGTGCTCACCATTGAAAGGGTGGCCAAATCGCTCCACCACGACGGGATCGTAATTCGCAGGGGAAACTCGAACAATGACGCTACCCATTCAACGAAATAAACGAATGGGACATACAACCACTCCAAAATTGAGTAGACAACCTCACGATACACTTCAAGGCCGTGGGCGTAGGATGGAACCAAATGCACGCCGAATACTATTTGGATAAAGCTGATAACGCCAATCGTGGAAACCCCTGTACCGAACAACCAAGTCGCCCAGAAGGATACCTCTCGGTTGAACGACGACAGTTTGGACGATTTTACAGTAACGGTGTCGGTTGCAGACATTTCGAGACCGTCGACACGGACAATGGTTGGGCCCCAATAAAAATATCGAATTGGGGCGCATTCGCATAGGTTGCGTTATCGGCTTGTGGATATTTGACGCTGATATTCGCTAAATTCGTGGACGACCGCCTAAATGTTCGATTTTGGTTCCGCAAGTAGTTGAACCGCCTTCAGCAAAGACGCAGTGTTCAGTGCAATATCAACGAATAATACCAAACTGCGGAGACCGTGACTCATCGGCCCGCTCTCAAAGCCTGATTGTCGTACCGCTATCCTTCTGAAATACCTAAACGTTTGGGATGATCTCTCGCCTCGGGTATGCCATCGATGAGTCAACGTCTCGGAGTTTTAGTATAAGCTGGTTAGTTCAGCAATAGCGACACAGAGCAACCCAATTACGAGCGGCGCCGTTATCGTTTGGGGCAAGAGTATTGAAGCGGATATTGCGCCGAGAAACGGGGTTTGCTGCCCCACGGAAATCAATAAGACGCCAAGAAACAAGATAAGTCCGACAGCACCCAAGCTGACGCATATCCATCCAACGAGACGCAGGCAAGCGGCTATGAACCGCAAGGCCGGATATGAAGATGCTGTCGATGAGTTTTGCCGAATGACTTGGCTGCTTGAAGCACGAGTCTGTGGCAAGGATCGCCGTGGAGCATTATTAGGACGGTGTGCGGCTGATTTTTTTAGGTCCGAAATAAGGAAAAATATTTATAGCTCCGATAGGAAATGCGACGACAAGAAGGATAATGATTATAACCACCGATGCCGAATCGCCCATGAGATACACCTCCCAAGCTTTCAGACGTTGTATCGAAGAATTTGCTCCTCAATTGCTTTGCCAACAAGTCCCAAATCGGACGATGCCAAAACTTCCGCGTTAACCAGCGCCGAAATCGATATAGCCTCGCTTTAGCGCATAGTGGCAAGGTGGCGGCTTCACAGCATTGAAGTCCATGTCAATGATAGGGTAATAGCGACACGATTTTGGAGGGGGAAAAATGACGCAAACTTCCATGCGGCTAATCAAACGGGTCGCTGAGTTCAAGCCAAAGGAGGAAGTGAAGCTTTTGCCCCGAATGCTGCGCGGTATCTACGTCCTTTATCGACAGCGCAGTGTCCATGGTCGCAAGAAGTTTGATGTGCAGTATGTGGGCATGGCTGCTGCTGGTAAACGGCGAGGATTACGTGGCCGCTTAGAGTCTCACGCAAGGTCCAGGAGGAAGGGAACCCATTGGACGCACTTTTCTGTGTATGAAGTTTGGGAGAATATCAGGAATGATGAAGTGGCCGAACTTGAAGGTCTTTTTCGCCACATTTATCGCAAGGACACGAGGGCAAGCACCCTCAACATTCAGCGTGGATTTAGGCAGGTGAGGCGCGCCCGTCAAAACAACCTCAAAACCTGGCATAGTGATGTTCCGTGATTTAGTTTGAATCCTGAAGTGACCTCTTTGGAATTCACTTTGCGAATTATTCGCTTCGCTCACACCGCAGTCCTTTTGGAAAAGTTCTTCTCACGCTGCCTTTGGCCAGGATTGAGATAGGCTTTTCATGATACTGGGTATCTGTGCTTTCCGTTCCTTGGGAGACCTTCCGTAGATTGCTTCAATCTGTGCAGAGCCAGAGCTAAGAATAATTGTTTGTGTTCGAGGCCGGCGCAAAACCTGCGTAGGGAATTGAACATAAAATGAATGTCTAGAAAGTCGCTTGGCTTCCCTATGGTCGAGTCGGGATTCCAGTGAGTTCCGCACGGCAATGAGGCCGCCTGCTGTGAGGCGACCTCGACTTGTTAGAATTCTTTTTATTGCGCCACCCCTTCCACTAGGAACGAGCGGAAGATCCCATATTTGTCACCGATGGCCTGGGCAGCCTTTTGCGCTGGCGAACTCCACCAGGCCTCTGCCTTATCCAAGCTGTCAAATTGAATAACCACAACACGCGGAGCTGGTGCCGCACCTTGGGTCGCCATGGTCTTGCCGCCCCGTATAAGGAACTTGGCACCGAAATCCTGGCCCGCTTTCATCGCAGGCGGCACGAAATCCTTCATGTAGCCGTCCTGGTCCTTCACTGTGACTTCAGCGACGTAGTAGCCGGCAGGCTTTGCCTGCGCGTGCAGTCCTTGGACCGCAAGGCCGCCGAGCGCAAAACTTGCCGTCATTGCGAGTGCAACTTTGTATTTGGTGTTCATAACGTTCTCCCTCTAGTGTAAAAGGCTGCCGAAGCGCACGAGGCACTCCGCTCAGTTGCGATACAACAGACCAAAAAGTGCAGGCCAGAATCAGGCCCGCCGATGGCACGTTAGCTGTCGCTTTGCCTTGGGGGGATTCGGCACTCCCCGATCCCGGCAGCTCGACTGCAAAGCTAGCCGAGGGCTGAGGCAATGAAAAGATCGAGAAGGGGTCATAGCGGTCATCTTGAGCGTCCGCTGGAATGTCCGCTTGTTCTCCCCAAAAGCGACCAGATCGCTGCGTCGCGATGCAAAGAGCCAATCGCGACCGAGGCTCTGCAATATGAATGGACATTGGCCACGTCTTAGGTCCTGGCTGGAGCGCAAAAGGAAAGATCGCCTAGTGCGGTCGTGGAGGGCTTGAGAATTGCGGCGATGCCTGGTTCCGAGTCGTAATTCTCCCGGTCATGCCACCTTTCCCCACACTTCGATGATTCGCGGTGTGGACATCACAGTGTCCGGCCTATTCGCATAGGCAAGAAGGTCATCGGTAATCTGGTTTGCCTCATCGCGGGTGGCCATGCCTAGTCCAACCACTGTATCGGCGATATTCTCCATCGTAATCGCCGCATTGAGCTTAAGCTCGCCTTCGGTCGCCGCCTGCTGCACCACATTCATACCCAGCAACAAAAATCCAGCCGATTGAAGAATTGAAGGCAATTTTGGTCCAATAAAGGGATCCCCACCACTGCTAAAGGCGGCTTTCTTGTAGAGGTCAACATGGCGCCACAGCGATGGACATTCAGGATGACAAAAGTAGCCGTCGAAATCGATGTCTTGGATAATGATTACACCATCAGGCTTTAACGCTCTCCGCATTCGTACCAATGCGGCCCCTGGATCGGCCAGATGAGTCAAGACGAACCGGACGTGTATCACGTCAAAAAATCCACCGGGCACTTCGCGCGTAATATCGGAAAGGCAGAATTCCACATTGGCCAAATCTCGCTCACGCGCCTCCCGCTCAGCTATATGGAGTTGCGGGTCGTCGATATCAGTCGCAACGACGTGTCCATGCGGTCCGACCATGGCAGCAAGATCGCAGGCCACATCGCCACCACCGCAGCCCACTTCGAGACAGCGCAAGCCAGGTCTCACTCCCGCGCGCATAAATAATTCCGTCGTCGCGGCGTTAAGTATGCGTGCAAGAATACGCAGGCGTTCGCGTCCCTGCGTCCCTCCACGAATGATATAATCGCCGGTTTGCAAAGGCCTCTCCCACCCTGAAGTCCGCCGCGCTTCTAATCCTCGAACTTTAGGTTCGCGGCCTTCACGACATCGCGGAACTTCACAGTGTCACTTTCGATGAGTTCCTTGAATTGCTCGGGCGTGTCGCTGCTGGGATTGACAGCCAAAGCCTTGAGCTTGGCCCATACGCCCGGATCATGAATGGCCTCGGCAAGCGTCTTTTCGAGCTTGGCTACGATGACCGGCGGCGTCGCACTCGGCGCGAAAATTCCGGTCCACAAGTGCACATCGACTGTCGGATAACCAGCTTCCGCCATGCTGGGAACATCCGGCAGCTCGTCGGAGCGCTCCTTGCCGGTGACCGCCACTGCTTTCACCTTGCCGGCCTTGATCTGCGGGAGAGTCGACGGCCCGTCCACGATCGTCATCGCCGACTGCCCCTGGATGACACTAAGGGTCATCTCTTGGCCGCTCTTGTAAGGGATCATGGTGCCGGGCATGCCGGACTTCAGCTTCAAGAGTTCCGTGGTGATGGTGAAAGCAGGCGAGGAACTGGCGTAATTCGCCTTGTCGGGATGCTGCTTCATCCATTCGACGAATTCCTTGAGGTTTTTCGACGGATTGTCGGCGCCTATGACCATGATCAGCGGCAAATTCGCTATCATAGCGAGCGGCACGAAATCTTTGGTCGGAGAATATTTTAGATCGTTATAGATTGCTGCCGCCACCGCCATGGCGCCGCTGGGGCCGACAAACAACGTATAGCCGTCGGCCGGTTGCTGCAGCACGTATTCGGGGGCAAGCCGTCCGCCGGCTCCAGGCTTGTTCTCGACGATCACCGATTGGCCGAGGATCTGCGAAGCCTTATCAGCGACCAGGCGGGCGAGAATATCGTTGCCGCCACCGGATGCGAAACCGACCACCAGACGAACCGGCCGGTTCGGATAGGTCTGTGCTCTCGCAATGCGTGAGACAGTTGGCAGCGCGGCTGCACCTACTGCCAGATACAGGAATTTGCGGCGGGGAAATTTCATGATGCCCTCAGTGTCGTCGTGCAGTGGGCACGAGAGAAGTTCAATAAGTGAACCATGAGGCCAGGATGCTTGCCGACAGCACCAGCGCTGCCCATTGCAATGATCGGGATTTTCGGCACGTCCCGCAGGCAGCTATCGAAGCAAACTACACCTGCACCGGCGCGCAAGAAAGAGGGGGTGGCATCCTCACTCACCTCATGGCATCGCAATCGTGCCCATGAGATGCATCGTGACGAGACCGGGGAAGAACCAAGACCATCTACCGCCCCGGGCACTAAAGCGGACACTGGAACGTTACTGAATTTCCATTTGACCCGGCTGACACCGCGCTGTTCGACCGAATTTTCTGGCAATCCCTATTAGATCCGCGATTGACCTCTTTGGAATTCGCCTTGCGAATTGTTCGCTGCGCTCACGCCTCTGTCCTTTGGAAAAGTTCTTCTCATGCGGCCTTTGGCCACGATTGCGCGAGAGTCTTCATGAGACTGGGTATTTGCGCTTTTCGTTCCTTGGGTGTCCGTCCATAAGCTGCTTCCTCATTCAACTTAGCTTTGATTTGCTCTGGGTTCATCCCTGCCCCTTCCAACGAACGAGCATACCTGAAGAACCGAGTATCACCCTCCGTTGGAAAGTTCTTCGATTGTCGCCAGAGCTGGGTTGCTTGGTCGACCTTCGCTTGGTCAATGGTGGTTGGAAACGAGCTAAAAACTTCAGCTTTCCTCTTGGGGAATGGCACGACGCTGTTCGTAATCCACTTCCTCGGATCAAGAACCGCCCTACTCTCGTCGTGGAAGTAATCGAGGAAAAAGCTGTTGGCTGGGTCCTTCGCTTGGCACGGGAGATAGAACAAGCTCGTCGGCGTTCGCTTTGAGGTATCGAGGCCAGACGCTGGAAGTCGCTCTTTTTGAACTTTCA
>JASHVC010000155.1 GCA_030039655.1 Xanthobacteraceae bacterium
GTTCGACGCGCGGCCGGAGGCGGGACTGCTTCGCTTGCGCAAAGACCTTGGACTTTTCGCCAACATTCGGCCGGCGATCGTTTATCCGGCACTCGCCGATTCCTCGAGTCTGAAGCGCGAGGCCGTTGATGGGCTCGACATCATCATCCTGCGCGAGCTTACGGGTGGCGTGTATTTCGGCGAGCCGAAAACCATCACCGATCTCGGCAACGGGCAGAAGCGCGCCATCGATACCCAGGTCTACGACACCTACGAGATCGAGCGCATCGCGCGCGTCGGCTTCGAGCTGGCGCGCAAGCGGCGCAACAAGCTCACCTCCATGGAAAAGCGCAACGTGATGAAGACCGGCGTGCTCTGGCACGAGGTGGTCAGCGATTTGCACGCGCGCGAATACAGGGACGTGCAGCTTGAGCACATGCTGGCCGACGCCGGCGGCATGCAGCTCGTGCGCTGGCCGAAACAGTTCGACGTGATCGTCACCGACAATCTGTTTGGCGACATGCTCTCCGACGTGGCGGCGATGCTCACCGGTTCGCTGGGCATGCTGCCATCGGCGTCGCTCGGCGAAATCGATGCCAAGACCAAACGGCGCAAAGCCATGTACGAGCCGGTGCACGGCTCGGCACCCGACATTGCCGGCAAGGGCATGGCCAATCCGATCGCCATGCTGGCGTCGTTCGGCATGGCGATGCGTTATTCGTTCAACATGAGCAAAGAGGCCGATTTGCTCGATGCGGCGATTGCCGCCGCGCTGGCTAAGGGCCTGCGCACCGCGGACATAAAGTCCGATGGCGCCAAGATCGTCAGCACCGCAGAAATGGGCGCCGCAATTGTCGGCGAGATGGAAAAGCTCACCGCGTAGCGATCAACGCGTCGCCACCAACCGGCATCAGAACGGCGAGGCCGGATCGTAGCCCGGAAGATAGAACGGCCGGGCCGGCGAAAAGCCGCCCACCACATTGGTCATATCGGGGCCGTAATACCAATTGCTGCTGCGGCCCGGATCGCCGCCCGGCGGGAATATGTAGTTGGTGAACCCGCGGTCGCCCACCGAGACTTCAGTGCCCGTGTCCAGGTATGAACGCGGCGTCACGTAAATCGTCGTGGTGCCGTCGGGACGGTGGATGATGGTGCGGGTAGGCTGAATGGGCGTCCCGGCCGCGGATCGTTCCACGATGACGGTGCGCTTCTTCGGTTGGGCATTGGCTAAGCTTGCTTGCGTCGACGCGAACGCAAGGACGGCGGCAATAACGACGAACTTACGCATAAGGCCTCGCTTTCACTTCGGTCCAATCTAGCCCGCTTTCGCAAAGCACAATAGTGGTCGGGCAACGGCTGCAGTGGCTTGCGGTTCCCGCACCCACGCGGCGGCGTCACTTTCTCGCATGGCGGCAGAAAAATATACCTTGCCTTGCCCCCCTTATATTACATTATTTCCCAACAAGGCGTTGATGGAGATCAACGCCGGGTGACGCGTGAAAAACGCGCGTCGACCAAAGGGAGAGGTCCCATGGAGAACGCTATCTCGGCGGCGTTGAGCCGCCGCAATTTGCTGCGCCAAGTAGGTGCGGCCGGTCTTGCCACACTCGCCTCGCCAAGTTGGGCGGAGTCAGTGGTGAAATTGCCACTGCCGGGCGGTGTGGATGAGCGGGAGATCACGACGGCCTTTCCGCAAAAGGGGAAAATGATCCTGCAGCGGACGCGGCCGCCGATGTTGGAAACGCCATTCGAGGTGTTCGACAAAGGGGTGTTTACGCCGAACGATGAATTCTTCGTTCGCTGGCACTGGTCGTTCATTCCGACCAGTATCGGCGTCCCCGAATTCCGCTTGAATGTCCACGGCCATGTGGATCGCCCGCTGACGCTGACGCTGAAAGAAGTTTTAGCGATGCCGCAGGTCGAATATGCGGCCGTGAACCAGTGCTCGGGCAACTCGCGCGGCTTCTTCCAGCCGCGAGTGCCCGGCGGCGAATGGGGTAACGGCGCCATGGGCAATGCGCTGTGGACCGGCGTGAGCCTCAAGGCGCTGCTCGATCGGGCCGGCGTGAAGGCCGGCGCTGTGCAGGTTCGGTTCAATGGCTTGGACAATCCGCCCGTGAAGGATGGACCGGACTTTATAAAGTCGCTGTCCGTGGACCACGCCCGCGACGGGGAGGTGATGATTGCCTACGCCATGAACAGCGAGCAATTGCCGCTGCTCAACGGCTTTCCGCTGCGGCTGGTGGTGCCGGGGTGGTACGCGACTTACTGGATCAAGATGCTCAACGACATCGAGGTGCTGGATAGTCCGGATACAAATTTCTGGATGAAGACTGCCTACACAATCCCGGATACGCCGCACGCTGACATAAAGCCGGGGCAGACCGGTGTGTCTTTCGTTCCAATCAATAAGCTCAACCCGCGCTCTTTCGTCACCAATATCAAGGCGGGGGCCAAGCTTGCGGCCGGCGAACCGGCGAACGTTCGCGGCATCGCGTTTGGGGGTGATACTGGCGTCAAGCGCGTCGACTTCTCATACGATGGCGGCAAGACCTGGGAGCCCGCGCGCCTGGGCAAGGACGAAGGCAAATACAGCTTTCGGCGATGGCAGACACGATTCACTCCCGAGAAAGGCGACCACACCTTGATGGTCCGCTGCACCAACGACCGCGATGAAGTGCAGCCGGATCAACCCAACTGGAATCCGTCAGGCTTCATGCGCAATGTGATCGAAGCCACGCCGGTTTCGGCAGCGTGAGGAGGAGCGTCATGACACGCAAGATTTATCCTCTCGCGCTGGTTTTCATCGCCATTTCGGCGCTGCCGTTGGCGCAGGCGAAAGCCCGGTTTGTCTTGAAGTCGGAGGACGTGACGCTACCGCAGAGCGATCGCGGCCTGCCGGAGGGGCCGGGGCGCGACGTGGTGCAGAACAATTGCTTCACCTGTCACTCCGCCGGAATGATTCTGACTCAGCCGCCGCTGGCGAAACCAGCGTGGGAGGCCGAGGTGGCCAAGATGCGCAACGTCTACAAGGCGGTCATCGATGAGAAGGACGTGCCGGCGATCGTTGATTATCTAACGGCCGTCAAAGGCCCGAAGTAGCGGGGCAGTTAGGTCATCGCTGAATGTGGCCGCGAAGTTTGGCGCCGTGTTTTGCTTCGCGAGGTCCCGGAGCAGGCGCTTCCCGCCCAGGCGTTGCCGCCAGGATGGGGCTGCGCTGGCCACAGAACGTGCGCTTGACTTCAGCCTGAGCAAACAGTTCGTCGAGCGCGGAACTCCCGCCGGCGGAGAGCATGGTCAGGCGGTCGATCGTGCAGCTCAGAGTGGACCGCGCCACCACTTCGTCGCCGGGGCTGCAATACCGGCCGGCGATCTGCATGACGGGCTTGTCGAACGACCGCGCGAAGCCAAGGCAGCGGCGCGCCTTGCCCTGCGACGAGATGGCGAAATCAACCAGCGACACCGCGCCGAATTTGCTGTCGATCTGACCCGCGGGCTTGACTTGATCCGCGACGGTGAAGCCGGCGATCCGTGCCGCGATCTCGCCTTCGGCGTTAGTAAAGGATTCGCTCTCGATGCCCGCGCGGTAGACTTCAACTGTCACATAGGGCCCGTCGCCCGCTGCGCCGCCCCAGCTCAAAACGTCCTTGCGGGCGCCATCGGCTGGGTGCCGCAAGATCGAATAATCGAATGGGGCCGAAGCCAGTTCGGGCGCCAACAGCTCGAAGGCCGCATAGGGCCGCGCGACTTTGATCCATTGCGGCTTCGGCGGCGCTTCGACGCTGGCGACATAAGCCGTCGTCGAGCGGAAAAAGCTCGTAGCCACGATGGCGAGCAACGCCAGCGCGCCCATATAGGCGAGAACGCGCACTAAGGTGCCGCGGATGTCCTCGCTAACCGAATATGAGGCTCGCTCCAAGGCGGGAGTCCCATAAACGTTGTGTTAGGGACGTTTCTCGCTTAGAAGCGCTTCCGCTCCGGTTCCCGCGCTGCCAGAAGCGGAGCGAATTTTCGATGGAGAGTTAACCATGGGTTACAACGTCGCCATTGTTGGCGCGACCGGCAATGTGGGGCGCGAGATGCTCAACATCTTGGCCGAGCGGTCGTTCCCGGCCGACGAAGTGGTCGCGCTCGCCTCGCGCCGAAGCCAGGGCGTGGAAGTCTCCTGCGGCGACCGGACCCTCAAGGTTAAGGCGCTCGAACACTATGACTTCTCGGGCACCGACATCTGCCTGATGTCGGCCGGCTCCGCGGTGTCCAAGCAATGGTCGCCAAAGATCGCCGCCGCCGGCGCCGTGGTGATCGATAACTCGTCGTGCTGGCGTTACGACGCCGACGTTCCGCTGATCGTTCCGGAAGTCAACGCCGATGCTGTCACCGGCTTCCGCAAGCGCGGCATCATCGCCAATCCTAATTGCTCTACCGCTCAACTTGTCGTCGCGCTCAAGCCGCTACACGACAAGGCGAAGATCACGCGTGTCGTGGTCGCCACCTATCAGTCGGTGTCGGGCGCCGGCAAGGAGGCGATGGACGAGCTGTTTTCACAGAGCAAAGCCGTGTTCACGTTGGACGATATCGAGGCGAAGAAGTTTCCGAAGCGCATCGCCTTCAATCTCATTCCGCACATCGACGTGTTCATGGAGGACGGCTACACCAAAGAAGAGTGGAAGATGGTGGTCGAGACCAAGAAGATTCTCGATCCCAAGATCAAGCTTACCGCGACCTGTGTGCGGGTGCCGGTCTTCATCAGCCATTCGGAAGCAGTCAATATCGAATTCGCAAATCCGATCACCGCCGACGAGGCTCGCAACATCTTACGCAATGCGCCGGGCTGCCTGGTCATCGACTCGCACGAGCCCGGAGGTTATGTGACGCCCTACGAGGCGGCGGGCGAGGACGCGACCTACATCAGCCGCATCCGTGAGGATGCGACGGTCGAGAACGGCCTTTCCATGTGGATCGTGTCTGATAACTTGCGGAAAGGGGCGGCGCTCAACGCTATTCAAATCGCCGAATGTCTGGTCAATCGCAAGCTGATCACTGCCAAGC
>JASHVC010000156.1 GCA_030039655.1 Xanthobacteraceae bacterium
GTGTCGGCGCCGATCATTTTCAGAAAATCGGAAAGCCGCACGCCTTGCCAGGAGCCGATAGCGCTCCAGCCCTCGACGCAGACGTGACGCGTGATCTGTGACACTTCCGGTAGTTTGTTCAGCTCTGGCAGCGTCCACGGCTTTTTGTTGTCGACGAGGCCGCCGATCTCGAGCTTGTAGGTCTCGCCGTCAACGTCGGGTGCCTCGTCCTCGGTGTAATAGGCGTTGAAAGGGAACGGCCGCGTGATGGCGCTTTCCGGATATTCCGGCGCCAGCGTCGTCTTGCTGAACAGACGCGCCTGGACCCAATCGTTGAAATTTGAAATGACGCGCAGCGCACTCTCCGAAGTCGGGCCGTCGACGATGTCGCAACCCGTCAGCATGGCGACCGCGCCGAGGCTCGCGGCGCCGCGCAGGAACAGGCGCCGCGACGGCTCCGGCAGTAGCTTCGCCGCATCCTTGATGAGCAGCTTCGGATCAACGCCGGGAATTTGTTTGCGCTGGCGCGGCATTGTTTCCTCCACAGGCTCAGCGGCCAATAATCATCGCGCGAAGACTCTTCGGCACGATGATCGCCAGCACCACGTGCACGGTCAGGAACGTGACGATCGCCGTCATGGCGGCGAAGTGCACATAGCGGGCGGTGTTGTAGCCGCCGAAGAAGGCGGTGAGCCACCAGAACTGCACTGGCTTCCAGATCGATACGCCCGAAAGCACAATTACGATCCCTGCCAGCAGCACGCCCACATAGAGCAATTTCTGCACGGCGTTATAGACCGAAAGGTCCTCGTGCGAGAGCTTGCCGCGCAGCGCCGCGATAAAATCGTTCACCACTTCGCGCGGGTGGATCGGGAACAGCTTGCGGCGAAAGCGGCCGGTCCAAATTCCAAGACTGACATAAACGATGCCGTTGATCACCAAGAGCCACATGGCGGCGAAATGCCATAACAGCGCGCCGGCAAGCCACTCGCCGAGTGCGATCTGAGGTGGAAACGTGAAGCCGAACAGGGGCGAGGCGTCGTAGATCTGCCAACCCGATCCGATCATCATCAACATGGCGAGCGCATTGATCCAATGGGTCACACGCACCCACAGCGGATGAATCACTCTCGCCGTGGTTGGTGAAATGACCGACACCAGCGGCTCGGCGGCTTCGGCCACTGTAGGCGCGGTTGCTGCGGCGGCGGCTTCGGTCGACATTTGATCCATCCGGGTTTGCAGACCCTATAACAAACTAACACCGTGCAGGGGCGTCACATTCATGTCAGCGTCAGAGTGAGCTACGAGGCATCTGGCGTGAGGGTTTCGTGCGGATTCTCACGGTTGCGTGAAAATTTTTCGCTAATGGGCCCGCCTTTCACGCTCCGCCGCAGTGGGTTATGTAGCCCGCGACACCGGCCGGCTCCGAAGTGGGGAATTTGACGATGGGGAAGACGAGTCCTGGCAATTTCTTTGAGGATTTTCGCATCGGCCAGGTCATCCGCCATGCCACGCCGCGCACAGTGACGGTGGGCGACGTCGCGCTCTATACCGGCCTGTTCGGGGCACGTTTCGCCGTGCAATCGTCGGACGGGTTTGCCGAGGCGATTGGTTATCCCCGGTCACCGATCGACGATTTCCTCGTGTTTCACATCATCTTCGGCAAGACCGTGCCGGACGTTTCGCTCAATGCGGTGGCCAATCTCGGCTACGCCGGCTGTTACTTCCGCAAACCGGTCTATCCGGGCGACACGCTCTCGGCGCTGTCCGAAGTCATCGGGCTTAAGGAAAATTCGAGCCGCAAGACCGGCATCGTCTATGTGCGCACCACGGGCTACAAGCAGGACGGCTCGCCGGTGCTCGAATACGTGCGCTGGGTGATGGTGCGCAAAGGCGATGAAGCGGCGCCCGCGCCCGGCGATCATGTGCCGCGATTGCCGACCGTCCTCGACCCGAAAGTCCTCGGCGAAGCCTGCCCCCCGATCGACGTCAAAGCTTACGATTTCGCGCTGGCCGGCAGCCCATACCGGTACGGCGATTACGAAGTCGGCGAGAAGATCGATCATGTCGACGGCCTGACAGTAGAGGAGGCCGAGCATCAGATTGCCACGCGGCTCTATCAAAACACCGCGCGCATCCATTTCGATCTCTACAGCGCCAAGAAGGGTCGCTTCGGCAATCGTCTGATCTACGGCGGCCACGTGATTTCGCTCGCCCGCGCGCTTTCCTTTAACGGTCTCGCCAACGCCTTCCACGTCGCCGCCATCAACGGCGGCCGCCACGTGGCGCCGCTGTTCGCCGGCGGCACCGTGTTCGCTTGGTCCGAAGTGCTGGCGAAGTCCGAACTGCCGGGCCGTAGCGACGTCGGCGCGCTACGGCTGCGCACGGTCGCCACCAAAGACCGTCCATGCGCCGACTTTCCGCTCAAGTCTGGCGATGCGGACGACCCATCGGTCATCCTCGATCTCGATTATTGGGCGCTGATCCCACTCTAAGCCTCAAATCTTGCAAATATCTTCGATGTGCGCGCTTCGGCAACCGGCGGGGCGCGCAGGACCGGCGTCGGCGGCTTTGCTATGCTGGTCTGATGGTTAGGTCGGTGATACGCCTGTTCCGACGTTTGTTGGTTGTGGGCCTAGGCGTGCTCTGCGTCTGGCTGATCGTCTTCGTGGTCTTTCGGACTGCGGATAACCGATTACCGTGGATTCTCGCTGTCGCCGTCACCTACGCCATCGCCGCATACCTGATTCTGCCGCGCGCCGTCCGCATCGGCCTCGCAATCCTCCAGCGCAAACATGTACCGCGCTACACGATTACCGGGGACGGCTTACCGGGCGATCCAGTCAATCTCGTGCTGGTCGGCACGCTGGCGCAACTGCACGCGGCCTTCGCGAAAGCCGGCTGGGCGCAAGCCGACAAACTGACGATGCGAAGCTCCTGGCGCATGGTTCGTTGTTTTTTGCTCAATTCGGCCTATCCGACGGCGCCGTTCAGCACGCTTTATCTTTTCGGCCGCGGTCAGGACATCGGCTTTCAGAAGGCAATCGGCGACAGCCCGCGCAAACGCCATCACGTTCGCTTCTGGGCACTCAACATGAAACGTGCCGAGGCGACTCTCGGCACCGCGGACCTGTGGCT
>JASHVC010000157.1 GCA_030039655.1 Xanthobacteraceae bacterium
GTCGACGATGCCGCTCACCAGCATCCACCCCCAGCGACCGGTGAGCTGGCTGCGGTGTTCGATTGCGTACATGATTGAGACGATCCCCTCGACCACAAAGAAGGCGATAAGCACCAGTGTCAATGATAGCGATCCGGTCACTGGTCGAGCGATGAGAATCAGACCTGCGGCTATGCCGATCAGCGCCGAGAGCAGCGACCACCAGAATCCCGGAGAGCGTCCAATATAGAAGGTCGTGAATAGCCCGGCTGCGCCGCTGAAGAGAAAGACCCAGCCGACGATCAAGGTGAAGGCAATCGTGGCAATGGGTGGCACGACGATCGCAATGACTCCCAGAAGCACCAAGATGATACCCTCGGCGAGAAACAGACCCCAGTGCTCGTGAACAGCGCTGACAAGCGCCCTTTGCATCTGGCCTGCGCTCGCCGCTTGATTCATAGACATGACTCACTCCCCTGAACTTGGAACACCAGGCACCACAATGGTGTGGGTGGCCTCCCTGCGCTGAAAAGGCGCTCGCGTCAGTCTGCCACAAAAGCCTGCCTTGCATAAGCCGCAAAGACCACCTATCTTCACTGCAGCGGCGTTGGATGCTCTTAGCTCCGCCGCGGGACGGCCACGGTTACGACGGGCGACGCCGGATGTACGCGCGCCAGGTCGATGTGGCCGTTAGCATTTTGCGGCGCACACGCTTGGGCAGGCCGCTCAACTCTTCAAGCGCTTGATCAGTTCCATCGCGCCCGCTGGGGCGCGGATTTTTCCTTCGTGGATCACATAGGCAAAGACGTCGCGTGGTACGGTCTTTGCCTTGCTCGCGGGGCCGACGCACGGCAAGTCGTCCGGCGCCTTTCCCTGCGCCCATAGTTGCAGGCGGCTCGACCACGCATCAAGCTCCCTGGGTGGATATGCGGTTGGCACTGTGTCCTTGCCGCGCTGCAAGCGCGCGTAGACAAAGTCTCCGGTCACGTCGGCAATGTTCGGGTATTTGACATGGTCGGTATAGACGATCCCCATTGCGAATTTCCGCAGCAGCGCAATGAAGTCGGGCGTGCAGAAGCTGTCGTGGCGGACCTCGATGACATGACGCAACGCGCGCCCGCCGAATTTGTCGGGCAATAGCGCGAGAAAGGCGCTGAAGTCGGCCAGATCGAATTTCTTTGTTGGGGCGAATTGCCAGAGCAGGGGGCCAAGGTGGTCCCCTAGCTCGGTCACGCCGGAATCGAGGAAACGTTTGATCGAGTCGCCCGCTTCCGCCAGAACACGGCGGTTGGTGGCAAAGCGCGGGCCCTTGATGGCGAACACGAAGCCCGTGGGCACTTCGCTCGCCCATTTCCGGAATGTCGCCGGCGTCTGCGTCCGGTAAAATGTGCCGTTGACCTCGATGGAAGTCAGGCGCTGGCTCGCATAGGCGAGTTCTTGCGCGTGCGGCAGCCCCTTTGGGTAAAAGGTTCCGCGCCACGGCTCGAAGGTCCAGCCGCCGATGCCGATACGGATTTGCCCTTGCTTCACGGTCATCTGGCTGTCACGGCGCTCAGCTATCCCTATTCATGCGGCGGCGGAGTTTGTCACTGTAACGCTCCACCGCCTCGACGGCCACGGTGAGATCAGGCGACGCCGGATGAACGCGCGCCCTCGCTCGTGGTCGTTTCCGTTTTTGGCAATGGCCGCCGCGGCGCGCTATAACTCGCGCGATGCAACGCAAGGTGATCATTTCCTGCGCGGTCACCGGTTCGGCGGATACGCCCGGCCGCAATCCGGCCGTGCCGGTGACGCCCGAACAAATCGCTAAATCGTCGATCGATGCGGCGAAGGCCGGTGCCGCCATCGTGCACATCCATGTGCGCAATCCCAAGACCACCAAGCCCAGTATGGACGCCGCGCTTTACCGCGAGGCGGTGGAACGCATCCGGGCGAGCGGCACCGACGTGCTCATCAACCTGACCACCGGACCCGGCGCGCGCTTCACTCACGACGAGACCGATCCTTCGAAGGCCGGTCCCGACAGCGTGCTCAAGTCACCAGAAGAGCGCGTAATCCACGTCGTCGAACTCAAGCCCGACATCTGCAGTCTGGACATGGGCAGCCTCAACATGGGTGATCGGGTGTTCGTCAACACGCCGAAGCATCTGCAGGCGATGGCGCTTGCCATCAAGGACGCGGGCGTGATGCCGGAGCTGGAAGTGTTCGAGACCGGTCATCTGCTTCTGGCGAAGCGCTTCATCGAGAACGGCTATGTCAAGCCGCCGGGCATGTTTCAGATCTGCCTCGGCATTTCCTGGGGCCAGCCGGCGACACCGGAAGCGATGACGTATATGCGCAACCTGCTGCCGCCCGATGCGCCGTGGTTTGCCTTCGGCATTTCGCTATATCAATTCCCGATGGTGGCACAGGCCGTGCTCCTTGGCGGGCATCCCCGCGTCGGGCTTGAGGACAACATCTATCTGGAAAAGGGCAAGCTCGCCCCAAGCAATGCCGCGCTGGTCGAGAAGGCGGCGAAGATCATCGAAGTGCTGGGCGATCAGGTCGCGACGCCGAACGAGGCGCGACAGATTCTCGGATTAGGCCGCAACGCGTGAGGCGCTCCTTTGCGTCATGGCCGGGCATAGCCCGTCGAAGACGGGCGTGAACGCTCTTCGCCCGGCCATCCCGATGGAGTTGGCGAGGCAGTGCAAGCGGAATCGAGATCGCCGGGACAAGCCCGGCGATGACGCAGCAGCGATGGTGCTGCGTCATAAAGCAAAAGGCCCGGGATTGCTCCCGGGCCTTCGCATTCCACGTCGTCTGCGACGTGAACTCAGAAATCCATCCCGCCGCCGGGGGGCATGGCCGGCATCGGGTCTTTCTTCTTCGGCAGCTCGGCGACCATCGCCTCGGTGGTGATGAGCAGGCCGGCGACCGACGATGCGCCTTGCAATGCTTGGCGCACGACCTTGGTCGGATCGATGATGCCCTTCTTCACCATGTCGACGTACTCGCCGCCCTGGGCGTCGAAGCCGTAGCCGTACTGATCCTTCTCCAGGATCTTGCCGACGATCACCGAGCCGTCCTCGCCCGAGTTGATCGCGATCTGTCGGGCCGGAGACGACAGCGCCTTACGCACGATTTCGACGCCGTGCTTCTGGTCGTCGTTGTGAGTGCGCACCTTCTTGAGCGCCTCGGTGGCGCGCAGCAGCGCCACGCCGCCGCCCGGCAGGATGCCTTCCTCGACCGCGGCGCGGGTCGCGTGCATCGCGTCGTCGACGCGATCCTTGCGCTCCTTCACCTCGACCTCGGTGGCGCCGCCGACGCGGATCACCGCGACGCCGCCCGCGAGCTTGGCCAGCCGCTCCTGCAGCTTCTCGCGGTCGTAGTCGGAGGTGGTCTCCTCGATCTGCGCCTTGATCTGGGCAATGCGGCCCTCGATGTCGGACTTCTTGCCGGCGCCGTTGACGATCGTGGTGTTCTCCTT
>JASHVC010000158.1 GCA_030039655.1 Xanthobacteraceae bacterium
TTTTTCGCGCTGCCCGAAAGTCTCTTCATGGCCGAACCCGTCCGTAAGCAAAGCCCTATGGCACCGTCCGACTACGGCGCGGATTCCATCAAGGTGCTCAAGGGTCTCGACGCCGTGCGCAAGCGGCCGGGCATGTACATCGGCGACACCGACGACGGTTCCGGCCTGCATCACATGGTCTATGAAGTCGTCGACAACGCCATCGATGAGGCGCTGGCGGGCTTCGCCAAGGAAGTCGTGGTCACGCTCAATCCCGACGGCTCGTGCACGGTGCGCGACGACGGCCGCGGTATTCCCACCGAGATGCACAGCGAGGGCGTGTCGACCGCCGAGGTCGTGATGACGCAGCTCCATGCCGGCGGGAAGTTCGACCAGAACGCCTACAAAGTCTCGGGCGGCCTGCACGGCGTCGGCGTCTCCGTGGTCAACGCGCTGTCGGAGTGGCTCAAACTCACCATCTGGCGCGACGGCAAGGAGCATTTCGTCGAGTTTCGCGACGGCGAGGCGGTGGCGCCTCTGGCCGTCGTCGGCGCCGCCCGCGACAAGCAGGGCACCGAGGTCAGTTTCCTGCCGTCAAAGAAGACGTTCTCCATGACGGAGTTCGACTTCGACACCCTGGAGCACCGGCTACGCGAACTCGCGTTCCTCAATTCCGGCGTGACCATCATCCTCTCCGATATGCGCCACGCTGTCGAGAAGCGCGAGACGCTGCGCTACGAGGGTGGCGTCGAGGCGTTCGTCAAATATCTGGATCGCAACAAGACGCCGCTGATCGACAAGCCGATCGTCATGCAGGCCGAGCGGGATGGCATCGGCATAGACTGCGCCTTGTGGTGGAACGACGGCTACCACGAGACGGTGCTCTGCTTCACCAACAACATCCCGCAGCGTGACGGCGGCACCCACTTGGCCGGCTTCCGCGGCGCGCTGACCCGCCAGGTCGTGGCCTACGCGGATTCCGGCGGCGTGGCGCGCAAGGAAAAGGTGGCGTTGACCGGCGACGATTGCCGCGAAGGCCTCACGGCCGTGCTGTCCGTTAAGGTCGCCGACCCCAAGTTCTCCTCGCAGACCAAGGACAAGCTCGTTTCCTCGGAAGTGCGCCCGGTGGTCGAGGGCGTGATCAACGACATGCTCAAGGCCTGGTTCGAGGAGCATCCGTCCGAGGCCAAGATCATCGTCGGCAAGGTCATCCAGGCGGCCGCGGCGCGCGAGGCCGCCCGCAAGGCGCGCGAGATGACGCGCAAGAGCGCGCTCGGCATCACGTCGCTCCCCGGCAAGCTCGCCGATTGCCAGGAGCGCGATCCGGCCAAGTCCGAGCTGTTCATCGTCGAGGGCGATTCCGCCGGCGGCTCCGCAAAGCAGGGCCGTAACCGCGAATTCCAGGCGGTGCTGCCGTTGCGCGGCAAGATTCTCAACGTCGAGCGCGCCCGCATGGACAAGATGCTGTCGTCCGAGCAGATCGGCACGCTAATCACGGCGCTCGGCACCGGCATCGGCACCGACGAATTCGCCATCGACAAGCTGCGCTACCACAAGGTCATCATCATGACCGACGCCGACGTGGATGGCGCCCATATCCGCACGCTCCTGCTCACATTCTTCTACCGGCAGATGCGCGAGATCATCGATGGCGGCTATCTCTACATCGCGCAGCCGCCGCTCTACAAAATCGGGCGCAGCAAATCCGAACAATATCTCAAGGACGAGCGCGCGCTCGAGGACTACCTCATCGACACCGGCCTGGAAGACACCACGTTGAAGCTCGCTTCAGGCGAAGTACTCGCCGGCGGCGATCTGCGTGAGCTGGTCGAGAATGCGCGCGTCATTCGCAATATCCTGCGCGGCCTGCACAGCCGCTATAATCGGCAAGTGGTCGAACAGGCGGCGATCGTGGGTGTGCTGCATCCGGGCGTAACCACCGATCCAGCGAGCGCCACACAGGCCGCGCAGTACATCGCGCGGCGGCTCGATGCGCTGTCCGAAGAGACCGAGCGCGGCTGGCAGGGCCAGTTCACCGAGGGCGTGGGCTTCCAGTTCGAGCGCACCGTGCGCGGCGTCAAGGAAGTGGCGGCGCTCGATCAGGCGCTGCTCGGCTCCGCCGACGCGCGCAAGCTCGACGAGTACGCGGCCTCCCTGCAGCAGACCTATCCGCGGCCGACGCCGCCCGCCATGCTCCGCCGCAAGGACGAGGAGACGCCCATCCACGGACCGGTCGGCCTGTTCGAGGCGGTCACCGCTGCCGGCCGCAAGGGCGTGACGCTCCAGCGCTACAAAGGCCTCGGCGAGATGAACCCGAACCAGCTCTGGGAAACGACGCTCGACACCAACGCCCGCTCGCTCCTGCAGGTGAGAGTGAAAGAAGGCGAGGAAGCGGACAATATTTTTGCCGAGCTGATGGGCGATCTGGTCGAGCCCCGCCGGGACTTCATCCAGAGCAACGCGTTGAGCGCGAGTGTCGACGTGTAGGTCCAAGCAGCCTGCTCCGCTATTCCCGGGATACCGGCCAGAATGGCAGCCATCTCAATGGTCGGCCATGTGCCAGGACCGGACCTTGACGGGAGTGCAGCAAAAACCGTGTTTATTCGATCAGTT
>JASHVC010000159.1 GCA_030039655.1 Xanthobacteraceae bacterium
GGCACATAGGCCTCGATGTCGAGCACGCCGGGACGAGGTTGGGGACGCATGGCAGACATTATCGTTGTCTCTGATCTTCTCGCGTTCTCCTCTCAGGGAGGAGCTTTAGCGCTTGCGCGGAACCGTATAGCGGGTCGCGTGACTGCCGACGAGGGCCGCCGAGCGGATCGAGGCACCTATGCCCACCAGAGTCTTGGTGACCGCGTCGATGCCGCCGCGCGGCACGGACACCAGCAGCGCTGCGCCGTCGAAGGCCTGATCGGGCACCGCAATGACGTCGGCTATCTTGGTCAGGGCGTTAACCGACGCGGCGCGCCAGCCGGACACCCGCATGCTCCAAACTTCGGTCTCCGTGACCATGGCGTCGGGGGCGGCGCGGGAGACGACGAAGAGCGGCAGTGCGGCCGGATGATCAGGGCGTTCGACGAAGGGTAGCCTCGCGATGATCTTTGGCGCGGTGGCGAATTCGAGCGCCGCCCACCATGGACCGCCGCCGGCAAAAGCGAAGGCCGGAAGAAGGCCGATGTCGCCCTTCGATTCCGTGACCGCTTGGACGACGCTCGCCGCCCCCATATGCGGCACGAACGGCGCCGTGAAGCCGAAGTGGAAGCGCGCGGAATCGCGCATCAACGCGTCGCCGGTGGACAGATCAGCGTGCACCGCAAACGGCGCTTGCACGAAGGTGAATGTGGAAATTATGACGCGCCAGATGCTCTCGACGGTGTCGAGCGGCAGGCTGCCGTGGTGGCGTTCCACGAGCCGCTTCATCATGTCGGCTTCGCGGGCGGGCCGAAATGCGGAGCCCGACTCCTGCGTTTTTTTCACCGCGATCAAGCGGTCGATGATCTCGCCGCGCTCGATCAGGAGTGCATGCATCGACGCGTCGATGCGGTCGATGTCGCGTCGCAGATCGGTGAGCGAGATTTCTTTGGGGAGTTTTTGCTTTGGCGAAGCTTGCTTCTGGGGTTTCCGCTTCGGCAAAGCTTCCTTCTGGCGCTGGCGCTTTGGCATGGCCTGTCCCGGCAATTGGGCTTAATTGATAGGTGCCCACAAACCCGAAAGCAAAGAAAACATTGACTCCGAGCGGAACGGGCCTATTTACCGCCTTTTAGCCGCCGTCGCGCGCTTAAGCCAAGCCGGACGCCGCACGCCGGGAAATTGTAATGGGCGACGCCAGCACGACGCTTGATCTTGCCGACCGCGCGCGTGAAGCGGACCGGCCGCATTCGCTGGTCGTTCGCTTTGGCGCGAATAATCCGCTGCGGCTCGACGCCGGCGTCGATTTCAGCCCGCTGCAGATAGCCTACCAGACTTACGGCACGCTCAACGCCGAGCGCAGCAATGCGGTGCTCGTCTGTCATGCGCTCACCGGCGACCAGCATGTGGTCAACACTCATCCGGTGACTGGCAAGCCAGGCTGGTGGGAGACCATGGTGGGACCCGGCCGGCCGATCGACACCGACCGCTATTTCATCATCTGTCCGAATGTCGTCGGTGGCTGCATGGGGTCTTCCGGACCGGCTTCGACCAATCCGGAAACCGGCATGCCGTGGGGCTTGGACTTCCCGGTCATCACCGTGCGCGACATGGTGCGCGCGCAAGCAATGCTGCTCGACTATCTCGGTATCGATTCTCTGTTCGCGGTGGCCGGCGGCTCCATGGGCGGCATGCAGGTGCTGCAGTGGGCGGCGAGCTATCCGCAGCGCGTTTTTGCGGCGCTGCCGATCGCGGCATCGACGCGGCACTCCGCACAGAACATTGCCTTCCACGAGGTCGGCCGTCAGGCGGTGATGGCCGATCCCGATTGGCGCGGCGGGCGCTATTTCGCCGAAGGCACCAATCCGCGCCGCGGGCTGGCGGTCGCGCGCATGGGCGCGCACATCACTTATCTCTCCGACGTGGCGCTGCACCGCAAATTCGGTCGTCGCTTTCAGGACCGCAGCAATCCGACGTTTTCGTTTGACGCTGACTTTCAGGTCGAGTCTTACCTGCGCCACCAGGGCATCACCTTCGTGGAGCGCTTTGACGCAAACTCGTACCTCTATCTGACGCGCGCCATGGATTACTTCGATCTTGCCGGCGATTATGACGGCGTGGTGGCGAACGGTTTCCGCGGTGCGCCGACACGCTTTTGCGTCATCTCCTTCACCAGCGATTGGCTGTTTCCGACTCCGGAATCGCGCGACATCGTGCACGCGCTCAACGCCGCCGGCGCTCGCGTCTCCTTCGCCGAGATCACGACCGACAAGGGCCACGACGCTTTTCTGCTCGACGAGCCGGAATTGTTCGCCATCGTGCGCGGATTTCTCGACGGCGCCGCCAAGGCGCGCGGGCTGCGCACGGCGTGATCTCGATCTGCAGGAGACGGTGGCATGAACGGCGCTGCCGACATCACGGCCAAATTTGAAGAAGCGTTGCGCGCCGGTAAGGTTCGCCGCTACAGAAAAATAGGCCAGGCCGACATCCGCCCGGCAGTGCCGGGCGAGGTGGTCGCAACCGTGATCGACGGCGAGCGCGAAACCGTGAACACCGCGGCGGCCGGTGACTATGTGGTGCGCGGCGTGAAAGGCGAGCTTTACGTCGTCACGCCCGAAACCTTGGCCAAACGTTACGGTGGGCCGCTCACCGCGCCGGATAAAGACGGCTTCCGCCGCTATCCGGCGAGGGGGGATTTCTATGGGTTCCGTTACGAGGGCGCACCAATTAAATTCGTCGCGCCCTGGAAGGAGGATATGATCGCTAAACCGGGCGACTACATCGGAACCAACGCGATGGGTTCGACCGCATACTACCGCATCGAACAGAGCGCATTTGCGGCAACCTACGTCGAAGCAAAGTAGTGACCGGCGGCCCATTTGCGGCCATTAGATGGAAGGTGACGGACCAGCACCCATGCTTACACGGCTCAACCGGGATCTGACCATGGCGGAGGCGGCGCGCGGCCCTGGCGGCTCGCGCGTCGACTTGCTGGTCGTCGCCGGCATGGTGCAGCAGGGCGCGCGCGTGCTCGACGTCGGCTGCGGCGACGGCGAGCTGCTACGCCTGCTGGAGACCCGTGGCGTCGACGGCCGCGGCATCGAGCTTTCGCGTGAGGGCGTGAATGAGTGTGTCGCCAAGGGCCTCGCCGTGGTGCAGGGTGACGCAGACACCGACCTTGCGGACTATCCCAACGACGCCTTCGATTACGTCATCCTGTCGCAAACGCTGCAGGCAACGCGGCAGCCGCGCGTGGTGCTCGAGCACATGCTGCGCATCGGCCGCCACGGGATCGTGTCATTCCCGAATTTCGGCCATTGGGACATCCGGCTGCAGCTTCTCCTCGGCGGCCATATGCCGCGCACCGACAATCTGCCCTATGCGTGGTATGAGACGCCCAACATCCACTTCTGCAGCATCAAGGATTTCCGCCAACTCTGCCTCGTCGTCGGCGCCAAAATGGACCAGGCGGTGGCGCTCAATGCTTGGGGCCGGCAGATGCGGCTGAAAATGCCGTGGTGGTTCTGGAATCTGTTCGGCGAGCAGGCGGTCTTTCTGTTGAGCCGGGGAGGGCAGCCAACCTAACGTTCCTCACCCTGAGGTGCTCGGCGCGTTAGCGCCGAGCCTCGAAGGGCGAAGGCACCCAAGTCGGCTATAGCCGGCTTGGGCACAAGACATTCCGAAATCGGCGAAGGCCGATTTCGGTTGGCACCTCGGCCTGCATCCTTCGAGGGCCGCTTCGCGGCCACCTCAGGATGAGGTTATAAGGACCGTCCAGCTTCGTCCGTTCTCAAACTAAACGCCGGACGGGCCCGTAGCTCAATGGTCAGAGCCAGCGGCTCATAACCGCTTGGTTGGAGGTTCGAGTCCTCCCGGGCCCACCATATAATAAAGTCAATGGCTTACATGGATTATTGACGTCATTGGCGGCAGGAATTGGCGACAGTCGCGAATAGCGAGAAGCGCGGATCATTGCGTCAGATTGTGG
>JASHVC010000160.1 GCA_030039655.1 Xanthobacteraceae bacterium
TATTGCTTGATCAGCATGGCCGCCCAGGCCGTGTCGTAGGACTTCATACACACGAAAGCGATGTCGGCCGGCTTCTCCTTGGCGAGTTGCTGCGCGTCGGTGACGTGCAGCGCACGCACCGGCACGGTGAACTCCGGCTCCTTCATGGCGTGGGTCACGCGCAAGCCGTGTTTGCGCATGTGCTCGACGTGTTCCGGCCAGGGATCGATGAAGGTCACGTCCTCGCCGGCTTGCACCATATGGGCGCCCGTGTAGCCGCCGACTGCACCCGCCCCCATGATGACAATCTTGCGGCCCATGCTTTTTTCCTCCGAGTCTGCGGCGACTGGGCGCAGCGTGCGCCCGTCCACCGATTTTGGCTTGTCTACGTCGCTTGCGGTTTTAATGGAAGCCGATTTTGGGTGATACTGATGTCCATGAAAAAACTTGCTCGAATCTTCATTGCCGGCTTGGCCTTCATCGCCGCGTCGGCGCTTCTGATACGCATCACATCACTACCAGCAGCCGCCGATGACACGTTTGGCATGCGTCAATACGTCGATGCCAAATATCGCTTTTCCTTCTGGTACCCGAAAGCGCTGCAAGTTACCGCGACGACCGGCCGGGACAGGAGAAGCTTTCCGGGCGGAGTAAACGTCAAGACATTGGCGGTCGGCGAGCCCGGCGGCACATCGGTCAGCGTCGTCGTTTCGCCGCGGCAAACGATCACCGACGAGCCCAACGGCCATGCGGCTCCAATCGCGCAGACCAAATACTTCTATGACGCTGCGGCGGATCGATGGATGGTCGCCTTTCCGGAAGGCGATATGCTCACAGGCGCACATGGTTCAAGGCCAGCCGATGTTTCCAATAAGACGATCGGCGGATTGCCGATGCTTCCCAGCAACGCGCGATTCGACACGACGATTATTCCGCTGTCGACGACGTTGTTCCTCGTGGTCAAAGACGGCGGCGGCAGCACATTCACGAGCCAGCTAGCGAACACCGTCGCGCCGGTTGGCGCGCGCGTTAGCCCTGCGGCCCTATCGGCGGCGCTGAAAGCCGAAGCGGACGCTCACGGCAAGCAATAACGCCTAAGATCGTGGTGCGCTTACTGCGCCAGCGGCGTCGGATTATCTGCGGGCGGCTCGATGCCGAATGAGTTGGCGGTCATGCATGTCATGGAAAAACTGCCGGTCGTTGCCACGAGCGCCACCAGGCCCTCCAGTTCCATGGTTTTTTCGGCCGCGGCATAAGTTTTGTCGCTCAGCCCCTTGTTGGACAGCAATTCACTGGCGACCGTGAAGCAAGTTTGCTCACGCGCATCTTTCAGCGTTGGAATCTTGCGCGCGTTGATTGCGTCGATAATCGACTGATCGATGCCGACGGCGAGAGAGCGGCGCGCCTGGGCGAACCACGGGTAGTGCGCCCCCCAGTGCCGGGCGACGACGAGGTTTATGATCTGCTGCTCGCGCTGGGACAGAGGCCCGGAGGCCATGGAGTCGCGCAGGTTCTGGCAAGCCTCGAACAATTTTGGCAAACGGATATAGGCGTAATACGGGCCGCCCACGATGCCGCTCGATGTCTTGGCTGCGTCGTAGACCCGCGCTTGTTCGGCGTTCATGTCGGCGCGGTCTATGATTGCTATGCGGGCCATATGCTCCCTCGCTCCTTGATTTCGTTTTGCGGCGCGAGGGTAGCATTGGCGCGCGGATCGTGCGAGGCGCGTATCGGAATGGCGCCCATTCTGCTGGGATGAGCAATGCCGCTGCAAAACCGCGTGACGCCGTTTGGAGACTTGTCGGCCTCGCCGGCAAGCGGGACCTTGATGGGCAATCGCGGCGGGCGCTTTCACACCGACGCAAAGACGCTGATGGCGCGGCGCTGGGCGTCGCGGCAATGGATTTGCTGCGTGCTCGATTTCAAGGGCCGCCAGCGCGACGTTTGGGGCCGCTACTACACGGAGCTGTTCTTCCTCGACGAGTCGACCGCGCTGGCGGCCGGTCATCGGCCGTGCTTCGAGTGCCGCCGCAAAGAGGCACAAGCTTTTGCCGCGATGTGGCAACAGTCCCGCAAGCTTCCCGTGCCGCCCAAGGCAGACGAGATGGACGTTGTGTTGCACGCCGAGCGTCTTCAGGGGCGTATCAAGCGTCTGCACCGGCGCGACATCGATGCTTTGCCAGACGGCGCATTCGTCGCGCTGGAGGAGGGCGCTTTCGCGGTTCGCGGCGATGCTCTGTTGCGCTGGACGCCGCAAGGCTACGGCGGGCGCCGTCAACGGCTACGCGGCATCGAGGTCGATGCGCTCACGCCGCCGGCGATTCTCGCGGTCCTCTCAGCAGGCTACAAGCCGCATTGGCATCCGAGCGCGGACAACTAGCCCTCTCGTCAATGTCCGGTGACGCGCGCCAACAAGGCATCAAGATCGTCGGGCAGTCGATCGCCACGCCAGGCGATGTACTGATCGGGACGGATGAGAGCGAGGTCGCAGCCGTAAAGTATGCGGGCCTCGGGTAGCGTCACGTTCAGAATGGTAAGTGGAGTGCCGCGAGTAGCGGCCGTTTGTTCCAAAGCAGTGGTCTCGACAGCTGCGTTGAGACGCAGCAGCGTAAAGCCGCGGCCGAGTCTATCAAATAAAGAACTGCCCATTTGGCGAACGTCGTCGAGCCATAGGTGTGGCGCACGCCCGCCAGGGAGGCTTGTCGGGACGTACAAGTCGTAGGTCTCCGGAAAAATCTCCTCCGGCGGTTCGCCATCGGCGACGATGATCGGCGATGTGTCATAGCGGCCGCCGATCTGCACGCCGACCGCATCCTTGTCCTCGTCGCGATTGAAGTGATTGTAGCGCACGTAAGTCAGCTTTGATGCCGCGAGGCGTGCCGCATCGCCTGCGGGGCCGTCGGCCTCTACCTCATCCGGCACGACCGCATCGTGCATCCGTGAAGCGTATTTGCGCGATGCACCGGTGTTGCGGTAGCCGATCGGCTTGCGTTCGGCCTCGTAGCTATCGAGCAATCGCTGGCCGCCCCAGCCTTGCAGCACTGCCGCGAGCTTCCAGGCGAGATTGGAACTGTCGTCGATGCCAGTATTCATGCCGAAGCCGCCGGTCGGCGTGAACAGGTGCGCAGCATCGCCGGCGATGAAGATGCGGCCAGCCTTGTAGCGCTCGGCCACCAAGGCCTGGCCGGCGCTCCAGGGATGGTAGGCGATGATTTCCACCGCGACATCGGCGCCGATGGTGCGCTTAACCCAATCGGCGACCTGTGCCACATCGACGTCCGTCCGGCC
>JASHVC010000161.1 GCA_030039655.1 Xanthobacteraceae bacterium
GTTGCCTTATCACGCGTCTCTCCCAGTGACAGTCCAGCATCACGTCGGCTGCGGCGTGGTTGCATCTGCGTCTACTCTTTTTGGGGCCTACGGGGACAGCCGTGGGCGCTATGGTACGTTTTGCTCGGTTATGTGCGCTCTGCGGCGGGTTTTGGGTCGCCTGGAGCAGTGTTCTGCTGGCGCAGACGCCCGCGCCGCCGCCCAGTCAGGTCAGGCCGCCGACCATTATTCCCCCCTCCGGCGGTGGCCGTATCGGCATTCCTCAAGTACCCGCGGGAGCGCAGATCCCTGGGGAAGCGAACAAGCTGACCTTCAAGCTCCTCGGCTTCGATATTCAGGGCGAATTTCCCGAGCTCATGGCGCAGCGCAAGGAGATCGCGTCGCCGCTGATCGGCAAGACCATAACCGTCGCAAAAGTCTTCGAATTCGCCGATAAGTTACAGCAGATATACGTCCGTGCCGGCTATCCGCTGGTGCGTGTGGTGATCGACTCTCAGGAGTTTGTCGATAGTGCGCGGATCAAACTGCGCGTCATAGACGGCTTTGTCGAGCGGATGGACCTGAATGCGATCGGGGCGCCGGTTCGCGCGCGGGTGGCCTCGGTTCTCGCCCCGCTCATACGTAAGACGCATTTGCAGCAGTCGGAGTTGGAGCGCCGGTTGTTGCTCGCCGGCGAAGCCCCGGGATTGATCCTCAACGCCACTTTCACCGCCGGTAAGGAAGTCGGCGGCTCGGTTCTGGTGCTGACGGGGCGTTACCGGTCGATCTCCGCCAGCGTCTATGTTGACGATGCGATGCCGGCGGCGTTCGGAACCGTACAGGTAGTCACAACATTTTCAGAGAATGGGCTCGCCGGGCTAGGCGAGCAGTTTGCCGTATCCGTCGCCGGCGATCCGGAGCGCGACTTCTTTCGCGACAATCCCAACCGGCGCTACCTCAGCGCCACTTACACGATGCCGCTGGGCATCGACGGTTGGAAGCTCGAGCTGTTCGCCACTGACGGACGAACCACCCCTTACGTCACCATTCCAGGCACGGAGACGTTCGGCGTGTTCGATTTGGCCCACGCCAAGGTGGTTTACGAAGCGATCAAGGGTCGCGATTCCGAATTGGCGTTCAACGCGATGTTCGAACCAGAGAATGAAAGTCTCGAGTCGATTGCATTTACCCCGCCGGTGCCGATCAGTCTCGATCGCATCCGGCCGGTGCGCTTCGGCTTCGATGGCATTTGGCGCCAACGCACCGAGGGCCTGACCGTAAATTACGGCGCCGAGTTCTCGCAGGGCCTCAATGCCCTAGGCGCGCGGACCGCCGGTGACGCGGCGCAGAGCACGGTGCCGTTGTCGCAGCAGGGCGCCGACGCCATATTCAGCAAGCTCAACGCTCACCTCGAAATCAATAAGGCGCTTCCGTACGACTTCTTCGCCGCGTTCAAGGCCTACGCTCAGACCTCCTTTAACCAACCGCTGCTGTTGCCGGAACAGTTAGACATCGACGGCGCCAATATGCTGTCGGGATTTACGGTCGGCGAGTTCCTCGGCGACACCGCGTGGGTCGTGCGCGGCGAGATTGGCCGGCCATTTTCCATAACTCTCGTTCCGGGCAGCGCGGCGACGCTCATATCTACGCCTTATCTGTTCGGTGCCAGCGGCGAGCGCATCATCTATCAACCAACCGCAGTCGAGGTGGGCAGCGTGTACGTTTTCAATTACGGGCTGGGCACTCGCTTCAACGTGCCGTCCTGGACTCCCGATGCTCCCGATACCTACGCTTTCGTCGAAGCAAGCAACGGCTATGTCAATCAGGCGATTGCGCCGATGACCAATAACAGCTCGCGCATATTTGCCGGCGTTGTGGTTCAGTACTGATATCCAGCTGGCAAAACTGGGTTCCGCTTCCCGTCATGCCCTCGCTTAACTTGCATGGAGTGCATTTCGCCACGTCGCGAATCGTCGTTTCCAGACGCTCCATTTCGAATTGGATGGCTGTCCAGCCCGCACCAGAGCGGCGCAGATAATGTCGTCGGATTGCGGCGCGCCGTTTGCGAATTCGACGACGCGCGCCATTACGTTATCTACGAGCCTTGTTGCCGATCCTTCGGCGGCTTCCGAAATCACCTTTTGGAGCCGCTCCATGCCGAATTGGGCGGCTTGCGGGTCTTCGGCCTCAGTGACGCCGTCAGTGTAGAGAAACAGCAAGTCGCCCGGCCGCAACTCGACCGATCGCGGCGCGCACATAAGGTCGTCCATTACTCCAAGTGGTGGACTACCCGCTGGCAGTCTCTCTGGGGGGCCGCCTGCACGGCGCAACAGCAGAGGCGGATTGTGACCGCAGTTGCAGTAGGTCAAGGTCCCAGACGGAACGTCGAGGACGCCGCAGAATAACGTTGCGAACATCGATTGCTCGTTGCCCGCCACCAACCGTTCATTCGCCGCGGCGATTTTGGCACCAAGGTCTTCGCCGGAACGTATCACCACGCGCATGACCGTCTGCGTGACGGCCATAAAGAGGGCGGCCGGGATTCCCTTGCCGCAAACGTCGCCGATGGTGAAGGCGATTCGGTTCTCATCAAGCGCGATAATGTCGTAAAAATCCCCCCCAACCTCGCGCGCCGGTTTGATTTTGACGTGAATGTCGAATCGGCCCTCGATGAGATTCGTCGGCAGCGCATTTGGGAGCATGGCGCGCTGTATCTCGGCCGCACTGGCCATTTCGGCCTGTTGCCGGCGTTGCCGCACGATCTGCTCCGCCATGCGGCGGAAGCTGTGGGCAAAATCCAAAAGTTCGGGGGCCGGCTTTCTAAGCTCGTCGAGAATGCTCAAATCGAAATCATCACGCTCCAAGGCGGAAAGGGCGTTGGTGTAAAGGCCGAGGGCATGATTGAAGTTCGCAATCTGTCCACCAAGCCGGCCGATGATCGAGCGCGATAGCTCCGGATCCATGTCACCCGCCCGCAGCAGATCAGCGCGGTCGAGGCGAAGAACGCGTGCAGCGCCCTCTGCCTGAACCGTCGCCGTTCTCGGTAGCTGGGCGAAGACGCCGATCTCGCCGATCAGCGCGCCCGCTGACACGTGCGCAAGCGGCACTTCCCCGTAGGTGGTGTCGACGCGAATTTCCAACTCGCCTTGCAACACCAGATAGGCGCAATCACTGCTATCGCCCTGCCGGATCAGGATGTCGCCGGGGCGAAGATCGATTGTCTTTCCCACATCAATCAGGTTGGCGACCGTTGCCGGTGCCAAGGCCGCCAGGACCGGGTTCGATCGCACCAGGAGCGAAGTAGCGCCATCCGCGTCCTTTATCATTTTCCTTGCCAGTCCTTCGCGCACTCAACCACTTAATCCCATGCCGCGGCCCTTCAGGTTACCCGCTGGCCGCAGCCTCCGGTTTATGCCACAAATGCGCACCATTCGAACATTGTCGGTTGAGCCCAGGGGTTTGCGTGGCACGCGTTGCCCGGTCCGCCGTCAAGGAGTCGGACATGGAAATGGACGTCGAGGAAGCCGATGGCGGCGTCGCTCTCGTCATCTTGCGTGGTCGACTCGACACCGTGGGCGCAAACGCCATCGACCTGAAGTTCAACGCTATCGCGGGCGCCCGCCGCGCGATCGTCGTGGACCTGTCTCAGGTTGATTTTCTGGCCTCGCTGGGGATTCGCGTACTCGTGCTGGGCGCCCGCGCAGTCAAGAATAAGGGTGGTAAGCTCGTGATCCTATCACCCAACGAGGGCGTGAGAAGCGTACTCGCGGCGGTGCGTACCGACACATTGATTCCGATTGTCCAGGATCGCGCCGCTGCGGTTGCGGCAGTCACCCAGTAAGTCTTCAGGTCTCGATCAGCAAAGGCTGGCTCGCGAACGCCGAGGTCTGCCTCAACACGTAAGAATCCTAACCGGAACCACGCCAGCGCATGTTCACGACAACCGAATTAGCCGCGGATGCACTCGGCTCTCATCTCGTCTCCCATATGAAGCAACAGTTCGGCTCATCTGACGCGCGCTTGCCTGATCTAGTTTCGTCCGTTGCCCACCTTGCGCTTGAACGCATTGGGGATAGCGACGCTCTCTATCATAATGTCGAGCACACGATGCTCGTGACACTCGCTGGGCACGATATCTTCAACGGACGCGCGATGTTTTCGCCGACGTCGCCGAGCGACTATGCACATTTTATCGTTGCCTGCCTGCTGCACGATATCGGGTATGTCAGGGGAATCCTCAACGGCGACGATGCCGATGGTTATGTCATCGACCAGACTGGCAACAAGGTCCGATTGCCGCGCGGCTCTTCCGATGCGGCATTGACGCCGTATCACGTCGATCGCTCCAAACTCTTTGTGTTGAATCGCATTGCTCAGATGGAGGGACTCGACGCCGGCAGGATCGCGCACGCGATCGAATTTACCAGATTTCCAGGGAGCGGGAACACGGACGTCGGGGCTTCGGACGAAGAAGGACTTTTGCTGCGGGCGGCTGACCTTATCGGACAGCTCGGTGATCCGCGTTATCTGCGCAAGGCCAATGCCCTCTTTCACGAATTTGAGGAAATCGGACTGAACGAGCGGTACGGCTATAAATCACCGACCGACCTCATTGATCAATATTCGCAGTTCTATTGGGACAGCGTCTCACCTCACATTCAATCGGCGATACGCTACCTAAATGTCACATCGAGTGGGCGCCGGTGGGTCGCGAATCTTTACAGCAACGTTCTCCGGTCGGAATCTGACCGCTCGATATCGCAGTGAAGTCCATTTTCGTTGAATAAGGAAAGGGGCGTGCAGCTGGTCTCTGATCAAGATGCAAAGTCTTGACCCTCGCACTTCCAATCCAGTGATAAATGTTTCCGCGCCGCAAGAGCCGGCGCCGCCTAGAGCTGATAAGCGTTCGTAACGAAAAACACTGCCGCAGCGACGACGATGCCGAGCAGCGACAGCAGATAGGGCCTCCACATCCTCCAAAGAACTCTATTTAGTGCGCGATCCTCCCGATCAGTTGGAGGCATAAGCAGCGCAATAGATAGCAATGGTACAGCGAATAATACAAGGCCGAGGAGCGTCACGCCATAGAACCAAACGGCGACGACGTAGCCGAACGTCTGAGCAAGCGACAGTCGTTTACTGCGCGTTGCAATCGAGCCGCTCAGATTTGCGGCAGCATTCAAGGTGGAAAGCGCCGCCAAGTCGTTCCACCATTCCGGGACGTAAATTTGGAGCGGGAGCTGAAGCCAGAAGGCTACGC
>JASHVC010000162.1 GCA_030039655.1 Xanthobacteraceae bacterium
CCGAGGCCTGGGCCGTTACGTCATTTGCGGCGATGCTCGAAGCGCGCATGGCGGTGACTTCCTCAAACACGCCGCGCTCATGCGCCGCATAGCCCTTCACGGTTTCGACCAGATTGGGAACGAGGTCGGTGCGGCGCCTGAGCTGGACGTCGATGCCGCTCCAGCCCTCACGCACCAGATTGCGCAAGCGCACCAAGCGATTGAAGACTCCGATTGCATAGAGCGCGGCCGCTGCCACGATAGCGAGAACGATCCATTTTTCCATTGCCGAGCGCGCCCCACGGTAGGGAATCGAATTTTATCACGGTTCCGCCGCTGCCTACTCTTGCGCGGAACCGCATGACCACGCGGTTAATTCGGTTTCAGGGACGTTAGGATGGCCGCCGCCACGCGAACTTCATCGACGCGTCGCGAGGGTGCCACAGAGCGCACATACGAAGCAGCCAATCGGCTGCGTCGGGGGACAATGTCGAGGAGTATCGGCGATGAACATCCAGATCGCTTACCGCGCGTCGTCCCGCGTCGAACTCATGCGGCCCAAATGCCCCTGCTGTGGCGTGACGGTCCTGATCGCGGAGCGCGCCGCGCTCAATCCCGATGGCGGCATCCGTCACACCTGGACCTGCGATGATTGCGGCCACGAATTCGTGACTTCGATCGGGATTCACGGGCGCCAGCCCAACCGCAACATCTCGAGCTAGCACCACCGGACTGTGATTGCCGGCAATTGGGTGATAATCTGACAAGCGTTTAGTGCGGATGCGGGCGGATCCGCCCGGCAGCCGTTTGTTACAGCAGCCAATACGTTTGCAATAACCGCGACCGTCTTGGTGTTAATGTCATCATTCCAGACGATTCAGGGAGGACCATATGAGTCAAAAGTTCGCTCGTCGATCGATATTGGGCTACGGCCTCGGTGGCGCGAGTGTCGCGTTGCTCGGCCTCACAGCGCGAAGCCAGGCGGCAGCCACCACGTACAAAGCCGCCATGGATGCCAAAAGCGAGGTCCCGCCGAACCAATCGCCGGCGACTGGGACGGCTACCGTGACTTATGACGACAGCACCAAAACTGTTACGTGGCAGGGCACTTTTACGGGACTGTCGGGTCCGGCCACTGCTGCGCACATCCATGGACCAGCTGAGGCCGGCAAGAACGCCGGCGTGATAGTTGCCTTGTCACAAGCCGGCACACCCTTTACCAGCCCGTTCCAAGGCTCAATGAAGCTGGCCGATGACAAAGCTGCGGCGCTGGCTAGCGCACTTTCGGCTGGGCAGGCCTACGTCAACGTTCACACCGCGGCGAATCCTGGCGGCGAAGTGCGCGGCCAGTTGGCAAAGGGCTAACAGGGCGAGCTTTTCGCGCCAGTGTTAGAGACTATGTGACCCGCCGGCTCTGCCCAGCCGGCGGGTTCTTATCGCGTGGAATCGCGAGCTTCAGGCGGCGGCGGGCGTGGCAACACGCGGCGCTAGCGCCGTGCTCTGCAGATAAGCTGCCAACGCCGCCGTATCCTCGCGGCCTAATGGCACATAGGGCGGATATGGATCGCCTACCGGAACGCCGATGAGATTCATGGCCGCCTTCATGGCCGGCGCCAGGCCGTAGTGCATCCACTTACTGGGAAACAAAGCAAACTGCAGTTGCAGTTGCGCCGCCCGTTCGTGATCCTTGGCGACGAACGCCTCGGTAACATGGCGCGCAATTTCCGCGGCGGGTGGCGGCATGGTCGCTCCCGATCCGCCGAGTTCGAGGCTCGCCAACAGCATCTGCATGGTGGTGAAATAACGCGCGTGCCCGGCGCGATCGATCTCGACAATCAGGCGTGACACGCGTGCCAGGTCACGCGAGCTTTCCTTGATGAATTGCACCCGCGGCAGCTTGGCGAGCGCGATCGTGTCGGGAACAGAGACTTCGGCGCCCGGACCGGGATTTAGATAGAGGGTGAGCGGCAGGCTCGTTTCGCGCGACACCTTCTCGAAATAGCTGACCAGATCGCGTTGGGTGGGCGGACCGGCAAATGGCCGCAACGGCGCCAGTAACTGGAGCGCGGCGGCGCCCATGGACTCTGCCTCGTGCGCAAGCTCAATTGCAGTCCGGAACGACGGATGCGTTATGCCGACCATGACCGGAACGCGCCCGTCGACGTACTCGACGGTGGAGCGGATCAGAGCCTTGCGGGCCTCGAAGCTGAGGTAGGTGTATTCCTGAGTCTCGACTCCAGCAGCGACCACCATGGTGGCTGCGCAATCGCGCACCACGTAATCGATCTGCCGGCGCAAAGCCTGCTCGTCGACTTTGAGATCGGCGGTAAAGGGCGTCAGCGGCGCTACGATCAATCCCGGTTGTCGCATCGGTGTACTCCTCGAAGCCGGCGATCATGCCCGCAATGTCACTGCTTGGGAATATGGGCGTGTTCGATCACGCTGCCCCATTTGGCAATATCGGAGCGCATCCGCGCATCGAGCTCCGCCGGCGTGGAGGCCTTGGCATCGATGCCGAGTTCAAGCGCCCGCTTCTTCAGCGCCGGATCGGCCAGCACGTCGTGCAGCGTCGCGTTCAAGGTGTCGATGACGGCCTTGGGTGTGCCGGCCGGTGCGTAGAGCCCGTTCCACGCCGTCACTTCGAAACCAGGAACGCCGGCTTCCTGCACAGTCGGGATGTTCGGCAATGACACCGAGCGGGTCGTTCCGCCAGTCGCGATAGCACGCGCCTGGCCGCTGTCGAGGCTGGGCTTAAGCGGGGCGTAGAAATCGATCCCCATCTGCACGTCGCCGCGCAACAGCGCGATCACAACTTCGGGCGTTGACCGGAATGGGACGATAACGACGTCGACATTGGCCAAGGACTTGAACAATTCGGCCGTAAGATTCTGTGTGCTGCCGACATTGACGGTACCAATATTGAGCGTGCCCGGCTTAGTGCGCGCGGCGCTCAAAATATCGCCGAGCGTCTTGTAGTTCGAGGACGAGGCGACAACGAAATCGGTCTCGAAGGTGCCAAATATCGAGATCGGCACGAAGTCCTTCAGCGGATCGAACGGCAAGTGATTGAACAGCGGAACGCTGATTGCGGTGCCGTTGGTGAGTAGCGTGAGCGTGTAGCCATCCTTGTCTCCCGAGAGCGCGGCGCGAGCTGCCGCAATGCCACCGGCGCCGGGATTGTTCTCAATAATGAAGTTTTGCCCAAGCTTGTTGCCGAGGCCCTCGGCCACGAGCCGCGCCGTGATATCCGCCACGCCGCCGGCCGCGAACGGCAGGATCACGCGCACCGGGCGGTCAGGATATTTGGCCTGAGCGCGCACGCTGCTCGCCGCGATGCTCGCAGCCGAGAACGCAAGCGCGCGTGCAACTTGCCGTCGTGTCATCGTCATATTGGTCGATCCGTATTTCATCTCGCGTCCCTGTTGGCGGAGTCGCAACTACGACTCACCGGTATCACGCTTGGCCTGCCATTGCTCCGTCGCCTGTGTCGCA
>JASHVC010000163.1 GCA_030039655.1 Xanthobacteraceae bacterium
TATGTCGAGGGTTACGATCCGAACGATGGCAAGCGGCTATGGCGACGCTACACCGTTCCGCGTCCCGGCGAGCCCGGCTCCAACACCTGGCCCAACGACGCCGCCAATGCGAGCGGGGGCAGTTCGTGGACCACGGGCTCCTTCGATCCCGATCTTGATCTCGTCTACTGGGGCATCGGCAATCCGGCGCCGTGGAACGCCCTCCTGCGCAAGGGCGACGACCTCTACACTAACTCGATCCTCGCCATCCGGCCAAAAACCGGCGAGGTGGTCTGGTATATCCAGATGTCGCCCAACGATCCGTTCGATCACGACAACATCACCTCGATCATTCTCGCCGATATGTCGATCCATGGCCGTCAGGCCAAGGTGCTGCTGCAGGCCGGCCGCAACGGCTTCTACTACGTGATCGAGCGCAAGACCGGCCAACTCATCGCCGCCAACCCTTACGTGAAGGTGACGTGGGCTTCTGGCGTCGACAAGGAGACCGGCCGGCCGGAATGGACCGAGACGACCAAGAAGGCGATCTCCTACACCGAGCAGATCGAAACTTGGCCGCACATCTCGGGTGGCACCAACTGGTATCCGTCTTCGTTCGATCCGCGCACCGGCCTCGCCTACGTCAATACCACCGACTACGGCATGAAATACCAGCCGGACCCCATCGACGAGATCAAAAATCTCAAGCCCGGCGATCCCCATCGCGGCGTCAAGATCACGCCGATCTACAATGCCGACGGCATGCGCGGACATTTGCGCGCGATTGATCCGCTCACCGGACAATCGAAGTGGGTAATCCCGTTCAAGAGCCCGAACTGGGCCGGGACGCTGGTGACGGCCGGCGGGCTCGTCTTTACCGGCGAACTCACCGGCGAATTCATTGCCGTGGACAGCGAGAACGGGAAGATTCTCTGGCAGTTCCAGACCCCGTCGGGGATCATCGGACAGCCGATCACGTGGGAGCATGACGGCAAGCAATACGTCACCATCGCCAGCGGAACCGGCGGTGTCTACGTGCTCAAGACGCCCGATCCGAACTTGGCTCACGTGCCACCCGGCGGAACATTGTGGACCTTCAAGCTGCTCGATCAATAATCCAGACGTTCAGAGTGCGGAGGCCGCTCCCCGGGAGCGGCCTTTTGCGTCGGCGGACATTGTCCGCCTATATGCTGCTGGCGGCGTCATGCCTTGCGGCACTGATGCCCTCCCCTGCCGCCCCCCAAGATGTCTCGGCCGCGGCCGGCGCGCGGATTTATGAAAAGTACTGCTCCAACTGTCACGGCGACGATCTACAGAACAACTCCAACGTCGCCTTCGATTTGCGCCGCCTGAAAAGCGACGAGCATCCACGTTTCATCGACTCGGTCTTGCACGGCAAAAAGGCCATGCCGGCTTGGCAAGGCGTGTTAAACGCCGACCAGATCGAGGCCCTGTGGACCTACATCCGCGCCAACGCTTATCAATAATTTTCGGGCGGCCCATCCGAGGTCAAAGGTTGGCGCGTATGCCCGCATAAGCGGCGAGCGGCACTCTCGGCGTGACGCAAAGGTTGGGTTTAAGCCTTGTCACTTTAGTCTTACAGAGGATTACCAGAGAAATTTATAGTTGAGGCCGGCGCGCACAATGCTTTCGTTAAATTTGACGGCGATGTTGGGAATTAGAGGTGGCCCATTTGGATTTTGGATAGCGCAATCTGTCGTACACGACCCGTCGGCAAGGTCGACGAAGAGATATTCGGCCTTGATGCCCCAATGGTTATCTAAAGCGACCTCGACGCCTCCACCTGCGGCCCAACCCGCCTTAGTCGCACTACTCACCGGGTCGTTGGAGAAGTTCGCTCGGACATTGCCAAAGGCAGCGCCGGCAGTGCCATAAGCGAGGAACCGATCAAACACATACCCAACGCGCCCGCGCACAGTGCTGAGCCAAGTGTTCGATGTTACACAACTGCCGGCACAGAGACCGGTAGCCGTGAAGGTGGCGAAGCCGCTGGCGTCGGTCCAATCGCCGTCCGCCTCGACACCGAACACGAGCGACCCAACTTGGAGATTGGCACCCAGCGTTCCCCCGAACGCAAAGCCAGAAGTGCCGAAGCTGCTCGTCGAGCTGGCGGTGGCGCTGTCGGTCCAATCGCTGCCCCCGAAGCTATAGCCGGCGTTGAGACCAAGATAGATACCACTCCAATTGATAACCGGTGATGGAGTGCCGGCCCAGCCCATCGACGGTGCTTTCGTGACCACCGGTGGTGAGGCGTTGGCAAATGCCGGCCCCTCGGGCGGCAGAGTGCCCCGCATGCCCAGATAGGCGGCGAACGGCATGCCGGGAAGGAAAGTGCGGGGATCGGTAAGGTTTAAATAGGGTGCCGTCGTGACGTCGAAGAAGGTTCCGTAAGTATAGTAGTGTTGATCGAACAGATTGCGGACCATCCCGAACACTTCGACGTTCTGTGAGATTTTGTATGACGAATGCAGGTTTACCACCCAATAGGCCGGCATTTTCGGGTTCTGATTTGATTCATCGCCGACGATCCACTGACTGCCGACAACGTTGAGATCGGCGCCGAATTTCCATGGATCAATGATCTGATACTCACCGCCGAGCTTGAAACGGAAGTCGGGAATGCCCGTGAGATGATCGCCGGGAACGACGAAGATTTCGCCGTTGGCGTTGGCATAGGGATTAAGCGGCGATGACAACGTCAAATAGTCGCGGAAAGTAGCATCGACATAGGTGTAATTAGCGTAGATGTTCCAACGATCCACCTTGTATGAGGCACTCGCCTCAATGCCCTGCCGCAGCGTGTCGCCTGCGTTCTGAAAGTATTCGTGCCCGATGATCGGGCTGGCTACGTTGATGATGTCATTGGTGTTAAGCGCGTGGTAGGCGCCGATGTTCCAGTTGACCAGCCCCTTTGCCAGATCGAAGTGACCGCGCAATCCGGCCTCGCCCGTGTAGGCGATGACCTGCTGCAGAGGGGGATCGCCGACCAGCGCGTTGTCGATCAGGCAGGGTCGAATCGGATCAGAGCAGCCGAGCTCGAGTGGCGTCGGCGCTCGGTTTGTGACGGCGAAGTCGCCGTACAGCGTCATGTTGGGCGTGAGCTTGTACGTTGCTCCGGCCATCGGGTTGAAGTGGCTGTAATCGTGACTGCCGTTGAGCAGGGGATCGTTGCCAAGTTCGTCCGTCAACGTGATCTGGGCGACGTTGAAGCGAGCGCCGGCGGTCAGAGCAAGCCTGTTGGTCACGTCGAATGTGTCGGTCGCGTAAAGGCCGGTGTACAGCGTTGTGGCGCCCAAGCCGACCGGCGCCACGTCGCCCGAGGGCTGGTCAATAAAAAGTCCCGCGCCCTGCACAAATGGAAACTGATTGGCGTTGACGGTACCCAATTCGCTCGTGGTCGAGAACTGCACCAGCCCGCGGTCGACACTCAGTCCTGCCGTGAAGTTGTTTTCGTGACCGAGTAGCTTTTCCGATGAAGCCGCCTGGAGCGATCCGCCGAAGCTGTTGGTGCTAGTCCAGGTGCGATCGATTTCGCCCAAGACGCTGGTGCCCAGAAGACCGGTAGACGGTACTGTCTGTCCTCTGGTCGTGATCAGGTCGGACAAAGTGCCGTCGAGATTGGGAAAACATAAAACGGTCGGGTCGGGGCACCCTGAGTTCTGCGTATTTGTGCCATTGCCGTCGACGTGGGCTTGCTGAAAATTGCGATAGTAGGCGATGGCCTGATAGGTCCAGGTGTCGGTCGGCTTCCAGCTTGCGCTGGTCGTCAAAAACGCAAGTTGATTCTGCGTCGTCTGCGGAATGGTAAAGACGCTCGACCAATCTTGGGCCAGCATCTGCACCGGCGTCGCGGCCGCGGCACCGAAATTGTTGTCGGCGCCGGTGAAGGTGACGTGAAATTCTGTGTTGTTGTCGCCGCGCGCACCGAGATCGGCGTAAACGCGGCGCAGTGAAGATGCAGAGTCATCGCGCCAGCCGGCGTCGTCGATGGCGTCAGCCGCGACGTAGCCGGACAAATTCCCGACTTCGCCGCCGGCTTGTACCGACGTGCTGACCCGTCCGTACGTTCCACCACTGACTTCACCTTCGACACCATGATAGGTGAAGCCGTTTTTCATATCGAACGACAGTGCGCCGCCAATTGCGTTTAGTCCGAACACCGGATTGCTTGGGACGAGGCTCAGGGTGCTAATGGCGTTCTGTGGGATGAAGTCCCAATTGACGATGTCGCCAAAAACTTCGTTGATGCGCACCCCATTCTGATAGACAGCCAGTCCCTCCGGCGTACCAATGACCGGGGAGGCGGTAAAGCCGCGGTAATTGAGGTCAAGCTGGAATTGATTGCCGGTCTGGTCGCTCAACGCGACACCAGGCAATCCCCCGTACAGCGCCTGCAACAGGTCCGGCGACGTTGTGCGGTCGAAATCGGCGGTCGACAGGGTCTGCACGTTGGCCGGAATCTTGTCACGCTCGATCAAGCCCGGCTCAGGAGGCGGCGTACTTTCGCCCCTAGTGGGCGCGGCGGCAGCAGGCTGTGCAGAGGTCCGCGCCTGGGATGCCTCTTTTGGCTGGGTCGGCGGTGAGAGCGGCGTGCTCGGCATCACGCGGATTTCGGGCAAAGGGATCGAGCTTTCCTGAGCAAAAACTGGTTCGGGCCCCAGCAGCGCCATAATGCCGACCCCGCTCAACGCTCGGGCGATCGTTTGACGCCGCGAACAAATCAAAAGCCGGGCAAACCGCACACGCATACGTA
>JASHVC010000164.1 GCA_030039655.1 Xanthobacteraceae bacterium
ACCGGCATCGTCATGGGCTCGGGCGGACCATCGACCCGCGCCATCGTCGAGGCTGCGGACATTACGCGCAGCAAGGGACCCAAGCGCGTCGGTCCGTTCGCGGTGCCGAAAGCGATGTCGTCCTCGCCTTCAGCGACGCTCGCGACCTGGTTCAAGATCAAGGGACTTAGCTATTCGATCTCCTCGGCCTGCGCGACATCGAACCACTGCATCGGCAACGCCTATGAGCTGATCCAATATGGCAAGCAGGACGTGGTCTTCGCCGGCGGCTGCGAGGAACTCGATTGGACGCTCACGGTGCTGTTCGACGCGATGGGCGCGCTGTCGTCGAAATTCAACGATACGCCGACCAAAGCTTCGCGCGCCTACGACGCGGATCGTGATGGCTTCGTCATCAGCGCCGGCGCCGGCGTGGTAGTGCTTGAGGAGTTCGATCACGCCAAGGCGCGCGGCGCGAGGATCTATGGCGAGGTCGCCGGCTACGGCGCCTCATCGGACGGCGTCGACATGGTGGCGCCCTCCGGCGAAGGCGCGGTGCGCTGCATGCGCATGGCGATCAAGAACGTCAAGCCGACGGTCGATTACATCAACCCGCACGCCACTTCGACGCCGATCGGCGATCTAAAAGAAATCGAGGCGATCCGCGAGGTCTTCGGGTCCGGCGACAAGTGCCCGCCGATCTCCGCCACCAAGTCCCTCACTGGACACTCACAGGGCGCAACCGGGGTGCACGAGGCGATCTACTCGCTATTGATGATGAACTCGGGCTTCATCTGCGAGAGCGCCAACATTGAAAATCTTGATCCGGCTTTTGCCGACATGCCGATCGTGCGCACGCGTCGCGACGACGTGAAGCTCGGCTGCGTGCTGTCGAACTCCTTCGGCTTCGGCGGCACCAACGCCTCCGTCGTGTTCAAGCACCCGGATGCCTGACGCATGCAAGGGCTGATGCACGGCAAGCGCGGCCTGATCATGGGGGTCGCCAACGATCACTCCATTGCATGGGGAATTGCCAGGACGCTGGCGGCGCACGAGGCCAAGCTTGCCTTTACCTATCAGGGTGACGCGCTCGGCAGGCGCGTCAAGCCGCTCGCAGCCTCAGTTGGATCCGACCTGGTATTGCCATGCGACGTCGAGGACATCGCCTCGGTCGATACCGTGTTTGCCGAGTTGGGACGCGCCTGGGGAACGTTTGATTTCCTCGTTCACGCCATTGCCTTTTCCGACAAGAACCAGCTCACCGGTCGTTATGCCGACACGACGCGCGAAAACTTTTTGCGCACGATGCTGATCTCTTGCTTCTCGTTTACCGAAGTGGCCAAGCGTGCTGCCGCCATGATGTCGAATGGCGGCTCCATGATTACGCTGACCTACAACGGTGGCGCGCGCGCCATGCCTAACTATAACGCCATGGGCGTGGCCAAGGCAGCGCTGGAAGCATCGGTGCGGTATCTCGCCGTAGACTTCGGGCCGTCACGCATCCGCGTTAACGCCGTCTCATCCGGACCCATCCGCACACTCGCGGGAGCCGGTATCGGCGACGCGCGCAGCATGTTTGCATTCCAGCAACGGCATTCGCCGCTGCACCGCGGAGTGACGCTTGACGAGTTGGGCGGAGCTGCCGTTTACCTTCTCTCGGATCTCTCCACTGGCGTCACTGGCGAGATTCATTTCGTCGATTCCGGCTACAACATCATTGCGATGCCACACCCAGACGCGCTTAGGGCCGACAGCGAGCGAGCCAATGGTCAGGGCCAGTAAGGCTCGTCGACCAACCGTTAACGATGGACCTTGAAGCCAACCGCAAGCTGCTGGCGGCCGCCCTCGTCCGCATTGCGACGGGGGACCGCAACGCTCTGCAAACCGTCTACCGTCTGACCTCGGCGAAGCTTTTCGCCGTGTGCCTCCGTATCTTAAGTGAGCGCAGCTCGGCCGAAGACGCGCTGCAGGAGGTCTACATGACGGTCTGGCGCAAAGCCGCTCAGTTTGACGCCGGCTTGGCGAGCCCGATGACCTGGCTGATTGCGATCGCGCGCAACCGCGCGATCGATTTCGCGCGCGCCCGCGGATCGAGCCGCAACATGGAGCCCATCGAGGTCGCGGCCGAACTGGCGGATGATGCGCCCATGGCTGACACCACCATTCAAACCGCACAGGACCAGGCGCGGCTCTATCAATGCCTCGGCGGGCTCGCGGAGCGCGAGCGCACCGCTTTGCGCGGCGCCTTTTTCGACGGCAACACCTATGAGGAGTTGGCCGAACGCATGAAGGTGCCGCTTGGCACGATGAAGAGCTGGATCAGGCGGGCGATGCTCAAATTGAAGAGTTGTTTGGAGCAATGAGCGACGTCCACCACCACGACGATTTGCCTGGCGACGAGTTGCTCGCCGCCGAATATGCGCTCGGCGTGCTGGCCGGCGCGGACCGCGCCGCGGCCGAGCGGCGCATGGCGCGCGACCGCGCTTTTGCGGCTCTGGTCGCGGCCTGGGAACAGCGGCTTGCGCCCTGGGCGGCCGAGATTGCCGAAGTGGCTCCGCCATCTGACTTTTGGCACCGTATCGCCGCGGAGCTTCCTCCTTCGCCTGCGCAACGTGCGGGATTCTGGCAAAGCCTAGCGTTCTGGCGCGGCTTCGGCATTGTCAGCGCGCTCGCGGCTGCTTGCCTCGCGGTGGTTGTCTATTTCGGTATCGTTACGCAGCAGCCATCTTTGATCGCAACCGTCGAAAGCGGCGGCCGCCCCCTGTTCGTTGCAACGATCGACCCGAAGCGGCACACGATTGCGGTCGTCCCCGCTGCCTATATTCCCGACCCGACGCGCATCCCCGAGCTCTGGCTGATCGGAGCAGACGGCAAACCGCGCGCCGTTGGCCCGTTAAGTGCTGATCGCTCTGTGGTGATTGCACTGCCGCCCGCGCTTTCCGTTGAAGCGAAAAGCAACGTAGCGCTTGCGGTCTCTCTCGAACCGCCGGGCGCTCCAACCGACAATGGGCCGACGGGCCCGGTGATCGGCCAGGGCATTCTCACAAATCTGTGAGCGCCGCATCTGCGGCGCATCCGCGGCGCCAGCGCCTCCGTAGCTCGCAATGTCTCCGCTGTGGGGACTTAGCAAACAGAAAGCAACGGAGTTGCAGCCATGAAACGCTTTACCGCAGTCCTCCTGGCGGGCTTTGCCGCCACCGCTATCACCGCCGGCATTGGCGGATTGGCCCCGACCTTCGCCGAAGAAATGACCAAGATGGTTGGCGGCGCGGCGATGTACCCCTCCAAGAACATCGTGCAGAACGCCGTCAATTCGAAAGATCACACGACCCTCGTCGCCGCGGTGAAGGCCGCCGGCCTCGTCGACACCCTGGAATCGCCCGGACCGTTCACGGTGTTCGCGCCGACCAACGATGCGTTCGCCAAGCTGCCCGACGGTACGGTGCAGACGCTGCTCAAGCCCGAGAATAAGCCGCTCCTCACCAAGATCCTCACCTATCACGTCGTGGCCGGCCGCCTCACCACCAACGACCTGAAGAAGTTGATCAAGGACGGCGGCGGCAAGGCCGAACTGAAGACCGTCGAGGGTGCATCCCTCACCATCCAGGAGAAGGATGGCCAGCTTTGGATCATCGATGCCAAGGGTGACACCGCCGCCATCACGATCAGCAACGTGCTGCAGTCGAACGGCGTCATTCAGGTGATCAACACTGTGATGCTGCCGGGCTGATCCCGTCCCCACGCGTAACTCAGCCCTCAGCCCGCGTCCTCTCCCGGCCTCCGGGAGAGGACGATCTTTTTCGCGCCCTCAAAGCTTCGCCAGATGCGGCATGACCTCGGTCGAGAAAAGCTGCAACGAGCGCAGCGCGTCGGCGAGCGACATGGTGCCGAGGAACAGATACGTCAGCAAATAATTGACGCCGAGCTCCTTGACCTGGCGTCCGATCTCGGCGCGCACGGTTTGCGGCGAGCCCGAAATGACCGAACCATCGGCCAGGCAATCCTCATAGGTGGCGCCGCGCGGCGTATTGAGGCGCACGGCCAGCGAGTTTGGTCCGCTCACGCCATGCTTGTTGCGCAGCCAGTTGATATTGGTGAGATGGACATCCATCGCCGGCTTGGCGAAACGGTGCGCCTCCGCGTCGGTGTCGGCGACGAAGATGTGCCGCTGCACGCCGATCACGATGCCGCCCGGGAACTCCGCTTTCGGCTGCACCGGCATGCCGCGCTTGGCATACGCCTTCTTGAAGGCGTCGATGTTGGTCTTGGCGAAAGGCGT
>JASHVC010000165.1 GCA_030039655.1 Xanthobacteraceae bacterium
TTGCAGCGCTACAAGTCCAAGCCTGATGGAATGCCGCTCGCAGAGAAAAAGTCGGCGATTTCCAACAAGAAAAATTTGACGTCACCCGATAACTCTTAAACCGGACTGCTCAGAAAGATGACCTACCTCATTTTCGTATTGCGCAGAGCCGTAACCGCCGCAATCGTGGTGGGGTTATTGTGCGTACTACTGGCAGTACTGTTTGTAATTATTGGAGTCCAACTGACCTGAGTGTGCTTTTGCCGACAGCCTAGTAATCGCCGCTCGGGATGTGGCTTTCCGTGCTTGCGCGGATGAGGCCTGCCGCGATGACGCAAATTGTGCATCAACAGCATCGTCGATTCGCTTTAGCCCCCCGATAGCGTCGGTTGAGAGCGTCATCCGTCGCGTCGCAAAGGGCGAATAGGCGACATAAGCAAGCGCAAAAAAGACACAAAACCTCCCGGCCATTTGCCGATGCGACGGGGTTAGAGGTGATGCGGTTTCCGCTTCGAATCTCGGATCGCTGTTTCGTTCCACCCTTGAATTTTCGATTCGCTGACGTCAAAGCGCATTACCGGCGCCAATTTGAAGTAGGACAGTTTGTCCATCGTCGGCGACGGCCCGTACTGCTTTCTGCTCATCGTTGAGCGATATCCGTGACTGCGCAAAAAAGTCTTGGAGTCGATTCATATAGGTCAGGCTGCTGGCGCAAAGATAGGCTTCGTGCCGACCGAGCCCGTGCATACAGCTAAGGTAGTCCGCGCTTTGTTTAACTCCGTAGCCAGCATACTGCCATAGAACATAGGAAATGCGCGGAGTCTTAGCCCACGGAGTTGCGGTGCCCGCGAGGTCGATGTCTACAATTGGGTTCCTGGCAAAATCCAAAAGGAATGGCGCACTAGTCCACGCCAGTATCGGCTCTCCCTTCGGAACTTTCTCTTGAAATCGAGCTATTTCCTGTTTGGTTGATCTCTGAAATATCTCTTGACCGTAAGCGACCAATTTCTGCGCGTCTTCTGGGTAATCCGGCAGGTACGCCAGCATTGTACCGTTGCGAAGCAGCGAACGACCCCGCAAAAAAGCATCCGGAAGAAACAAAACAACCAAGAGAGCGGCCATGCAAGCCGTTACAGGAGCGATAAGATTACGATTTTTCAGTTGTTGCGGTCGCTGCGCCGCTAGGCCGGAAAGTAGCAGGATAGATGGCGTTGCGCCGACCAGCACCGGGAGAACGTACCGCAAAGCGGTAAGGTATCCCGCCAACAGCGGCCCCAACACGACCAGCATAATCAGATATGTCAATACGGTAGACGCACAGATTAGCCCAAACCGCACCGCGTCAAGGTCGGTCAATCTGCGCCGTGTCAATACGACGGCACCACAGATCAGAGAAGTCGCAGCAGTTAATGTGTACTGGGCATATGACCCGCCAAAGACGAGTCTCTGAGTAGCCAGTAGGTTAAGTGTTTCAGCTCTCGGAATTGGAGCTGTAAACAAGTGCGCGGCCGGACTGGCGAATGCCGTCCAGTAGAGGGGGCTGTAGAGGAGCAGCCAGGGGCTAATAAAGGCCAGTCCCCAAATGGCTGTCGCGGCGCTGTGTATCGCCACCCTACGAAAATTTCGGGTGACGACAGATTCGGCTGTGATGCAAGACGCGAAATGCAACAGGCAGAAAAGTGCGAATGTTGGCTTAAGCGCCACCAATGCTGCATAGATCAGTCCAAGTGCTGCGGGCGGTGGCACATCATCCAAATTATTCGCAAATTCGCGCCTGTCGAAACTGAGCACCACTAGACCGAAGATCAGCGAAGCAGCGGAATAGAGCGCGGAGACGTTGAGGTACTGCGGTTCAAATACCCACACCAACAGCATTGTCATTGTGGCGACGGGGGCGATCGCCGGCCGGCGGAGCGCGGTACCTCCGATGAGCAAAATGATTAGGGAGAAGCAAAACACCGCATCAGCAGCGTTAATGTAGGCAAACGGCAATACGGCGACAAACGGCGCCTGTAGGAAAGCTTGCCCGCCAAAAGTCTCCGATCCTAGCGAGTTTAGGGGACTGCCAGAAAGTGTACCCGTTTGGATCATCCGAGCCGCATACGCAAAGTATTTCTCGTAGTCGTCAAAGCGATTGAAGGCGGTCGGCGCAGATTGGGTTACCAACGCGAACCCGATAATTGCAAATGCCGCGATCCAATTCGTCAGATGTACGGATTTGGCCCGTAGCTTCAACGAGGTCCAACGGAAACTCGTGAAACCGACACAGAAGGCGCGCAGTGTAAGAGCGGAACCCGCAGCAAGGAGAAGATAAATCGTCGGCGGATAAGCTAGTCGCATCAGATTTAAAAGGCCGCCGACTGCAATCCAAGCCGAAAGGCCCAGTAAGATTGTCATTGGCCAAGTGCCGTCAGGAAGGCCAAAACCTCGCCGTACAACACCGCCCCAGCCGTACATCGCGGAGCCAAAAATGAGAAACACGATGACAGCGGCAGAAAAAATCATGGGCCAGTCGACTCAATGATCTTACATGCTTGTGGAGGCAGCATGTGTTGGACCAGCCATAACTCAGCCACTCACAACTCGGCTAGCCGGGATTTTGGCTTCAACTCGTCTGCGACCGGGCAACTGCTCTGACATTACATCTTTTGCCGCATCCACAAGACACTGCGCATGACCCCGGCAATGCCAACTGGCCTGAGGGATCATGTGTGAAATATTTCTAATCGGGCGAGGAAACGACGCGCGGCCACTACGCGTAGGCCATCTTCGGGTGGCCCTTCGCATGGACTCGTTGACACCTTTTACGGCCTTTAACAGGGATAGCTAAACGCCGCACATGCCGCGTTGCACCGAAGTCCCAAAGCAAACTGTCGATATGGAGATCACGAACGACCAATTGGGCTCGATAGGCGCACGTTGGCTTTAACCCCCGATAGCGACCGTATTTGCGACTTGAGCGATGTCGCTGAAGTGCCAATGCCGATGTCAGCGCACAGTTAGTGCTGATGATCGGCGACTCTCTGGGCATGCGCCGGGGTGAACCTAAGCCGTACTGGAAAGTGTCTTGTGCGTATGCCGCTCCGATTATATTGAGAGGTAGATAAAATCGATCAGCATTAGGGTACTCTCCCACGGCGACCCTGCCTTCTGCCAAGTCGGAGGCTCGCGCGCTGACTAGAGCCAACAACCTTAATAATGATGCTAGCTTGGCGGGGAGAATTTCGATGGTTCTCTCAGAACTAAAATGCATTTGGCTCCGAGCAATGCCAGTCCCAAAAAGCAGATCAGTTCGCCGATTGACCTAGGATCCTCGACATAGAAGCTATAAATCGGATCGTAAAGGAAAAAGGCCGTCGTCGCCAAGGTGGCGAATACAAACAAAAGTGCTCCGAGGAAGCCGCTGAGAACTGTCACCAGCATCGTCGGCAGCAAGAAAAAAAATATCGGCGCTCCGACGGTATGATCCATCTTTAAGCGAAAGAGAACAGCCGTTAGGATAGCAAGCATTCCGATCGAAATGGCAATCGTCCGGAAATGTTGAATGTGGTTCATTTTGGTCGAATAAACGGTCTTTGGTCGAAACCAAGCGACGGCGCCACCAGATTGATGTAAGGGCCAACCAACCGATTCATTTCAGCGCAGTCGAAACCGATCCGAACGTGGTTTTGAGGTTCGAGCCGGCACCCTTCACCACGCTGATGATCATGACAGAGATCGACGCGGCGATGAGCCCATATTCAACGGCGGTAGCGCCGGACTCGTCTTTCAGAAAGGTGTGGACGCGCCTGACCATGCGCAAAATGTAGGCAGGTTCCTTAAACAGAGGGTAAATCGATGCCGTCAAATTTCACTCGATCGCTGCGACAGAATGGTCGGAAATGGCTACGACATTTTGGTGCGCTTCATCTCTCGCTCAAGTTGCCGCTTTCGTTCCAGAAGTCGCAGAAAATCGGTACTCAATGTACGGAGCCGATCCTGGCACGCGCGGTATTGTTCGTCGCTCCACGCGTGGCTGTGACTGAGAACCTGGTACTCTTCCTGCCGCGCCGACGCCGCATTCCCGCGGAGCGAGTCTACAACGCCGACTAATTCGTCGTGCAGGGTATTGGCCATTGACGCACTAACCCCAGAGGGGCCTATTTCAGCGCGCTTGAGATCGTTTGAAAGGTAGACTTGAGGTGGGAGCCGACGCCGGTAATCACCGGAATGATTGCGAGAGCGATCCCCGTGGCAATGAGGCCGTATTCGATGGCAGTCGCGGCGGATTCATCCTTTAGGAAGGTTCGTAACTGGCGGCGCATTCGTCTATCTCTCGCGCAGGATTGCTCCATCACTGTGATTTATAACAGTGACCAAATTATTGACCGAGTTTGGGCGCATTGTCGCAGGAGCAAAGCCGGCCACTTCGTTTTCAAAAACAGCCACTTAGCTTGGAAATAAGCCAGTATCCCAGCAGACTAAAAAAACGACTTGGCAGCATCGAACATTCGTAGAACGGCGCCATGTGGGCGGAGTACCGGACCCGTTCCGCATCACAGCATAAACATCGCCGCGATGTCGCCGATGGATCGTTACTAGCGGATTTTCGCGTCTACGCCACGACGCCTTCCCCCTCGAAGACGACCGAACTTGGGACATGTCATGAGGTTGGATTGCGTTAGGCCGCCATCCGTCTCATCAGCGCCTGTGCCTCATCGGCAAGCCTCGCAGTGAGCTCACGCGCAGGGAGTTCACGGCCGAGGGATGCGGCTTGTCCAGCCCACATCGGCGAGAAGTCACCGGAACCTTGCGCCTGCGCCATGACATGCAAGGGCGCGAGCGCGCCAGCTGCGAGCGGGAACTCTGGTGCGATGTCAGTGATGGGGCCAAGCTCGCGCATCACGCGGTTAACGAAGCCTCGTGCCGGCCGCCCGGTCATTACATTGGTCAGTACAGTTCCATCGTCGCGCGCAGCTTTTAGCGCGGCGCGGTGAGGACCTAAGACCTTCGATTCCGGGCAAAATAGATAGGCTGTGCCGAGTTGCGCGCCGGTCGCCCCGAGCGCAAACGCTGCCGCAATGCCGCGCGCATCGGTGACCGCGCCAGCTGCGATCACCGGCAGCTTTACGGCGTCCGCGATCTGCGGCAC
>JASHVC010000166.1 GCA_030039655.1 Xanthobacteraceae bacterium
TGCAGTACGTAGGAGCCAACCTTCACCTTTTGTCTTAGCGAAACACCCAAAGCCGTAATCCTTTTTGCGGTTGCGTTTCTTCTGCCGTTTGCGGCGCCAATCAGACTTTTGCTGTCACCCGGCCGGCGGTCCTGCCCTCGGTCAGTTCGGGTGGCAAGCGGAACTCAATGGTCTCCTGCCGGCCGGTTAGTTCGCTGACCGCGACTGGGCCCAGCCGGCGTAGCGCATCGATAACATCCTCGACCAAAACCTCCGGCGCCGATGCGCCTGCCGTGATTCCAACGGTCTCGGCATCACTGAACCAATCAGGCTCTACCTCGCTGCCGTCGGCGATCAAATAGCTGGGCGTCCCTGCCTCTTCGCCTATTTCGCGCAGACGGTTGGAGTTGGAGCTGTTCTTGGCGCCGACCACCAGGATAACGTCCACAAGCGTTGAGAGTTCGCGCACTGCGGTCTGCCGATTTTGCGTCGCGTAGCAAATGTCGCGCGTTTCTGGCCCGACGATATCGGTGAACCGGCCATGCAGCGCGGCAATGATGCCGCGGGTGTCGTCGACGCTCAGCGTTGTCTGGGTGACGTAAGCCACTGGCGTATCGGAGGGGATATCGAGTGTTGCCACATCGTTCTCAGTCTGGACCAAGGTGACCGGCTCGGAGATTTGCCCCATGGTTCCCTCAACCTCGGGGTGACCAAGGTGGCCGATAAGAATGAGCCGGCGTCCCTGGGCGACATAGCGCTTGCCTTGGTTGTGAACTTTGGTGACCAGAGGACAGGTGGCGTTCAGAACCGGGAGCTCGCGCGAAGCAGCCTCTTCTTCCACGCTCTTGGCTACACCGTGCGCGCTGAAAATCGTAACGGCGTTGGGTGGCACTTCGGAGAGATCCTCGACGAAGCGCGCGCCCTTGGCCTTTAGGCTCTCTACAACGTGCTTGTTGTGCACAATCTCGTGACGGACATAGACGGGGGGACCGAATTTCTGCAGCGCCCGCTCGACGATCTCGATGGCGCGCACGACACCGGCGCAGAAGCCACGAGGTTGGGCAAGTATTACTTTCATCAGCAATGCCTCTTTGACCTATCGGCTGCGGCGATGCGCCACAAGCGCACCCGCCGCATCAACACAGTCCGGTTCCAGTTACTTTGGCTATGACGCCGCGACAATCAACCCCGGCCTTATCCCTGCATTGGCCCTGTGGTGTGGGGCTTTGTTCTACTGACCGTTGGGACGGGCCAGTTGGTCCACCGGCTCCAGCAATTAGGGTAACAGAGCGGGTGGTCTGCGGCCACAATGGCGCTGAATGGGCAGCTATGTCCAGTGAAACTCATCACTTCATCGCGAGATTTGCCCATATTTAGAGGGTTTAAGGCGATATAGGCAGAAAGACGAATTAGACGGTTCCGGCCTAAACGCACTTTGCTATTTGCCGGCCTGCAACGAATCCCATAGGAAAATTTCCACAATTTGCTTTTCCGCCGTTTCCGGGCATTTAGGGCGCGCCGCAGTCTTGGGAGGTTGCCTGTAAGGGGCCTTCCGTGTCAGTACGCGGGCCCCGTGCGCCTCCATTTAGCCTTGCTTTAACGCGTCAAAACGCCGGCCTGCTGTATCGACTATGCCCTTCCGGTTCCTGCTGACGGTGCTGTTAAGCCGATCATGAAGACGACCACTGCTTTTGTCGTTCGCGCTATTGCCGTCTGCTGGCGATACGCCTGGCCGGTTATCGCTGCGGCGCTGCTGCTGGCGATCGTGTCTTCCTGGTACGCGGCCACGCATTTTTCGATGACCACGGACATGAACAAGCTCATCTCTGAGCATATTCCCTGGCGTGAGCGCGAAGCCGCGATCGAAAAGGCTTTCCCCCAGTACGAATTGACCGTCGCCGTCATCGACGCGCCGACCCCCGAATTGGTTGACGAGGCGACCAACGCCCTGGCTCAGCGATTGTCACAGCGGAAGGATTTGTTCCGCTCGGTCCAGCAACCGGACGGCGGCCCGTTCTTCGCGCAAAACGGCTTCCTGTTCCTAAGCACCAAAGAGCTCGACGAACGCATGCAGGGTCTCACGCAGGCGACGCGCCTTGTGCAGACGCTTGCGGGCGATCCCAGTTTGCGCGGTGTATTGCAGGCGCTGCAGTTCGCGCTGCTTGGAGTCCAGGGCAACCGCCTCACGCTCGACGACATGGTTTGGCCGCTGACGCTGTCGACCGAGACCCTCGCGCAGGTGATTGCGGGAAAGCCGGCGACATTCTCCTGGCACGAACTGGTCGAAGGCAAGACCCCCAAGCCCGATGAGCTGCGGCACTTTCTCAACATCCAGACCGTGCTCGACTATTCGGCGCTCGAGCCGGGATTGCGGGCAACGAACGCCGTCCGGGAAGCGGCGGCAGAACTTGACTTTCCCAACAAATATCACGCCCGACTGCGCCTGACCGGCCCGGTGCCGCAAGGCGATGAGGAATTTGCCACCATCAAAGAGAACGCGGCGCTCAATGCCACCGTGACCATCGCGGTCGTGCTCTTCATTTTGTGGATGGCGTTGCGATGGTGGCGCATCATCTTTGCCGTCTTCGTCAGCCTCGTGGTCGGGCTTTCCATTACGGCGGCGGTCGGGCTTCTCCTGGTCGGCACGCTCAATCTGATATCGGTCTATTTCGCGGTGCTGTTTGTCGGCTTAGGCGTCGACTTTGGCATACAATACAGCGTCCGCTATCGCGCCGAGCGCCACGAACTCGACGATCTGCGCATGGCGCTGTTTCACGCCGGTCGAAAAGCGGGCGCTCCACTTACGCTTGCGGCGTTGGCTACAGCGGCGGGCTTCTTGTCCTTCTTGCCGACCGCGTACAAAGGCGTATCCGAACTCGGCCTCATCGCCGGCATCGGCATGCTCATCGCATTCGCCACCAGCATAACGCTGTTGCCGGCGTTGCTGAGCCGGCTCAATCCGCCGAGCGAACCGGAGCCGCTGGGTTATGCCGCACTGGCGCCGGTCGATAGCTATCTCGAGCGCCATCGCATGTTGATCCTTGTCGGCACCGCTATTGTGGTGATCGGGGGATTGCCGCTGCTGACCCGGCTGCAGTTCGATTTTAATCCGATGAACCTACGCAGCCCCAAGGTCGAATCGATTGCCACCTATCTCGAACTCAAGAACGATCCGGACAGTGGCGCCAATGATATCCAGATATTGGAGCCGGACTTGGCTAAAGCCGACGAGATGGCTGACAAACTGCGCAAGCTTCCGGAAGTGGCCCGGGTAACGACCCTCTCGACTTTCATTCCCGAGCAACAGCAACAAAAGCTCACGCTCATCGGTAATGCGGCAAAGACCCTTAACCCGGCGCTGAACCCGGCCACACCGGCTGCGCCGCCCACCGACGCGCAGAACGTTGAAATGATCAAACTTACGCTCGACGTTCTCAATCGGCAGATGGCCAACGCGAAGCCGGGCGAAGGTCTCGACGCGGGGCGGCGACTGGCCGACCAGTTGACAGCGCTTGGCAAGGCGGACGAAGCCACCCGGCAGCGGGTTCAGGCCGCATTCGTTCAACCCTTGCAGACGGCGCTCGCTCAACTGCGCGAGTTGTTCACCGCGCATCTGGTGACGCGCGATAACCTTCCCCTCGATCTTTCTCAGCAATGGGTGACGCCGCATGGGGAGGCGCGCATCGACGTGGCGCCCAAGGGTGACGCCAACGACAACGAAATCTTACAGAAGTTTGCCAGCGCCGTGCAGCAGGTTGCGCCCGACGCGACCGAGGGACCGATTTCGGTCCTGGAGGCGCGGCGAACCGTCGTCATCGCGTTCATCGAGGCGGGCGGCTACGCGCTGATTTCGATCGCCATCCTGCTCTGGATAACCTTGCGGCGATGGGTCGACGTTCTGCTGACCCTGGTGCCGCTCTTGCTCGCGTGTGTGGTCACGCTCGAGATCTGTGTGCTGGTCGGTCTACCGTTGAATTTCGCCAACATCATTGCACTGCCGCTCCTGCTCGGCGTCGGCGTGGCATTCAAGATTTATTACATCATGGCCTGGCGCGAGGGGCAGACGAACCTGCTGCAGTCGGTGCTAACGCGTGCCGTGATGTTCAGCGCACTCACAACGGCAACCGCCTTCGGCAGCCTTTGGTTCTCCAGCCATCCGGGAACATCGAGCATGGGCAAGCTGTTGGCGATCTCACTGCTTACCACCATGGCGGCCGCCGCGTTGTTTCAGCCTGTGCTCATGGGCAAGCCTCGCGAGGAAGATCACAGCTTTTGACGGCGCCGTTCTCAAGCTCAGGTCGTGGCACCGAAAACCGCGTCAATGGTGTGGAGGATTGACGGCAGGGTTAGTCGGCGGATTGCCGGTGGGATTG
>JASHVC010000167.1 GCA_030039655.1 Xanthobacteraceae bacterium
CGGACCCAGCTCTGGATCTTCACGGTGATCGACGTGTTGCCGGTTTTTTCCACGTCGCAGAAGCAGGTGACTTCGTCGCCAACCATCACCGGACGATGAAACGCCATGGCGGTTATCGCGACGGTGACGACCCGGCCGTTGGCGTGGCGCGTGGCGAAGGTCGAGCCAGCGAGGTCCATCTGGCAGAGCAGCCAGCCGCCGAAGATGTCGCCGTGCGGATTGGTATCGGCGGGCATCGCGATGGCGCGCAACGCCGGTTCCCATGTCGGGCAGGCCTCTGACGCTGTGTCGGATGGTTTTGCGGATGCGTCGGGCACGGTCTGGCCGGGTGGAGAGCTGATCGTCACGAACGAAATACCAGCATAGAGCGCCTTGCCGTGAGCCGCCAGACGAAGGGATCACGCGGCGCGTATCCGTATGTAGGCGTGGCGCGTTGTTGCGGTCGTTGGCAGGCGTCTATAGTTGCGTCAATGAACGTGATTCGGAGCCGCCAATGGACGTGGCCAACAATGAGGCCAAGAGCCCACACAGGAGCGCGCCCAAGAAGATGGCGAGGAGCGTAGCCAGGCGAAAGCGAAAACTGTTCCACGCAACGGTCCAGGTGACCCGCGTTGAAGATTGGTGCGTCGAGGCCGAATCTGCCGCAGAGGCGCGCGCGCTGTTGGCGAAAGGCGAGGGCGAGCGATTCCGGCTCGGCGATTGCGTGCATCTGGAAATCCAAGATGTGAGCGAGTGACGCGGTATCGCCATTTCAGTGGCGACGTCGGTTTTCATGATTTGCTCCGCGCAAACCCGGTAATCTGCTCGGCCAAGAACAGGGTCGGGAACTTGGCATAGTCTTGACGGTTATTTGACCGGTGGCGAGCGTCACGCGCCGCCGCGCTGTGGACGTTCGGATGGCTGAGGCCGGCTATTTTCAAAGACCAATTTCGTCAGGAGGATTCGATGGCGAAGAAGAGGAAACGGAAGTACGGACCAGGCGTGGGGCAAGACGTCGAAAGAGAAATGCGCCGCTTCAAACGCGGAACAGCGAAAAGCGGGCCAGGTGGAAAGGCCGGTAAAGTAAAGAGCCGCAAGCAGGCGATCGCGATTGCTCTTTCGGAGGCGCGCAAGGAAGGCAAGCGGGTGCCAAAGAAGAAATAGCCAAATGCCTGGCAAGCGGGTGCAAATCGACCATGAGAGTTGGGCGGCGCTCGACCTGCTGGCCCACGACCGCATGATGACGTTTCAGGAGCTGGCGGACGAAGCGCTCGCCGATCTGTTGAAGAAGCATGGCCGTCCCGTCGATCTTCGCGCAGCGTTACGCCGAAGTGCCGGCGTATCGGCCGACGTCATCCCGCTCAAGGGCGGCAACAAAAAGCCGGCGCGGCGCGGACGCGGCAAATAATCCTAGCTGGCGCGTTTCCGGCGCGCCTGAGCCCGGGGGGCTGCGCGCTTGGCAGGGGCGTCTTTTCCCTTTTTGCCGGCGATCGGGAACAGCATCTCACGCTGGCCTTCGACTTTCTTGCGGCCTTTCTTGGCGGAGCGCGTCTGCGCGCGCCCGCCTTCTGCCTTGATGCTGCCCCGCAGCGCGTCCATCAGATTGATGACGTTGGACGGCGTGCGCTCCTTGGGTGCCTCGATCTTCTCGCCCTTTTGCTTCTTCCGCAAAAGCTCCTTCAGGGCGTCTTCGTATTCGTCGTCAAACTTGTCGGGCTCGAATTTTCCTCGCTTGGTCTCGACAATATGCGTCGCCAGGTCGAGCATGTCCTTGGGAATTTTCTCGTCCTTGATGTCGGCGAAATATTCGTCCGGCTTGCGCACCTCGTAGGGGTAGCGCAGCGTTACGCCCATCATGCCTTTGTCGCGCGGCTCCAGCGCAATGATGTGCTCGCGCGAGGTGAAGACGACTTTGCCGATCGCCACCATTCCTTCCTTGCGGATGGCTTCGCGGATCACTGCGAACGCCTGCTGCCCCACGTCGCCATCGGGCACGACGTAATAGGGGTCGGCGAGATAAAGGTCGTCGATCTCTCCCTTGGGAACGAACTCATCGATTTCGATAGTGCGTTTGCTTTCGAGCGCAATCGCCTCAAGCTCGTCGGGCTCGAGCGTGATGTAATCGCCTTTGCTGACCTCGTACCCCTTGATGATGTCGGCGGCTTCCACCTCGTCGCCGGTCTCGGCATCGACCTTGCGGTAACGGATGCGATTGCCGGTGTTGCGATTGAGCTGGTGAAAGCTGATCTTCTCCCGCCCGGAGGTGGCAGGAAATAGCGAGATTGGGCACGAAACAAGCGAAAGTTTCAGATAGCCCTTCCAGTAAGCGCGCGGGGCCACTCGTCTACTCCATCGATCGCCGGACTGGGTCCAAAAACGGCGCTCGGAACAACAAGTCCTGCGCCAAGTCCACCACCTGTTACCGTATGGGATAACTCCTAAGCGTGTCTATCTTTCCAAGTTTTTTGCTCGAACGAACAGGCAACGGCGGCCGAGCCGCAGAACACATCGGCTATCCGTAAAACACCGCAAACGCGATCTGTTGTGGCTAGGCGTGCTCGCGATACCAGCGCTCGGCGCCCGGGTGTAGCGGTACGTCCATGGGCGTCGTGTCGGTGTCCGACACCATGTGCAAGGCCGACCCATCACTGCCCTTCTCCCAGGGAATTTCCGCCTCGCGCGCGGCCAGTGCCGCACAAATGTCGTACGCAGTCTGTTCAGGGAGCATCGCATTCGCGTAGATCGGCCAGCCGCTGAAATCGAAAGTCTCGGCGTCCTTCGCCAATTGCGGAAAGCGCGCTTTGGGCAGCGTAACGCGGCGCCAGCCGAGCTTTCCCATGGCGGCGAACTCGGACTCGTCGGGTTGGAGCGGCACCAGGCCAGCCGCCAGCGCTTCGTTGAGCCAGACCTTGATCCCCTCGTCGAAAACCGCGTCGATCTCGCCGTGGGCGAGTGGTTGCAGCCGGCGGACATCGGACGGTCCGCCGCAGAGGATCAGGCGTCCGCCCCAGGATTCAATATCCTTGAGCGTAAAGCCATGCAGCGCGAACGCTTGCTCGATGAGCACCAGCGTCGAATGCGTCGGATCCTCGCGCACCGACACGCGCAGCGGATAGCGTTTCGCTTTGATGTCCGCGATCGAGCGAATGCCGGAGCGCGGATGGATCGCGAAGACGAAGCGGTCCCAACTCGGATACGAGGCGATGATGCGCACCGGCAGCGGGCGCTTGAACAAACCCACGCCGCGATAGGCCTGGGTGAGCAATGCCGAAGGATTGACGAAAGCGCAGTCGACGCCGTCGCCGCGCGCCACTTCCTTCGCCAGAATGGCCGAGCCCGACGCCATGCGCAGCCACGGCCGAAAGCTGGGCCCGGAGCCGCTGCCTACTGTAATGACCATGTCGCGGTTGCCGCCGTAAGGCGTCGCCGGATTGCCGGCGATGTGCAAGCCGATTTCCCAAAGCGTCTTGGCGCGGACGAAGTTGGCACCTTTCGGCAGTGGTTCCATTTACGCGTGTCTCCCGTTGTCTCTATTCTGTACGTGTGGCGATAGCGTACAGCGCAGCGTCGCGCAAACAGCGTCAGAGAAGCGTGGATGGCCAAGTTCGGAATCGGAGCCTCAGTGCTTCGCAAGGAGGACGAGCGGTTCCTGCGAGGTCGCGGGCAATATGTCGGCGATCACCGTCTTCCGGGCACGCGCGACGTGGCTTTCGTACGCAGTCCCGTAGCCCATGCGCGGCTGCGTCAAGTTCAAATTCCCGAACGATTTCGCGGCGCCGTTTTCACGGCCGAACATTTGTCCGGTGTAAAGCCGATCGTCTCGGCGCCGCCGCTGAAGGGATTCAAACGTTCGGCTGAGCCAATCCTGGCAACCGGCAAGCTTCGCTACGTGGGCGAGATTGTTGCCATGTGCGTCGCGCACACGCGGGCCGAAGCCGAGGACATCGCCAGCGCCGTTGAGGTCGACTATGGCGAACTCCCGGTTGTCGCCGACATGCTGGCGGCATCCGCCAATACTTCTGTGCTCGTCCATGAAGAATGGGGCGACAATATTTTCGTCGCGTTCAGAGAGGGCGGACCGATCGAGGAGGCAGCGAAGAGCGCTGCCATCAAAGTCACGAAGCGAATTCGGACTGCGCGCCATTGCATGCTGCCGATGGAGGGTCGCGGCGTCGTTGCCTACCAGGATGCGCGGCTGCAGATGCTGACGCTGGTCACCTCAACGCAGTTTCCCCATTCGGTGCAGACGGGACTCAGCGAATGCCTGGGGATCGAGCACGGGCGCTTGCGCATCATTTCGCCCGATGTCGGCGGCGGCTTCGGATACAAAGGATTGCTGTGCCGCGAAGAGGTGGCACTCGGCTGGCTGGCGCTGCAGGTCGATCATCCGGTGCGCTGGCTGGAGGATAGCCGCGAGCATTTGACCGCGAACGCCAATTGCCGCGAGCACCACTACGAGATCACGGGCTACGCGACCGCCGACGGCAAGCTCATCGGCATCGACTGCACGGCGCATGTCGATGCTGGCGCCTACTCATCGTATCCCATTTCATCGTCGCTCGAGGCGGCGCAAATCGCCAACCTGTTGCCTGGCCCCTACGTCTTCTCGGCGTACCGCTGCACGGCGTCAGCGGTGACAACCAACAAATGCCCCATCCTACCATACCGTGGGGTGGCTCGAACTGGCGTGTGTCTCGCAATCGAAGCGGTCATGGATGGCATCGCCCGCGAAGCCAAGCTGGAACCGTACGAAGTGCGGCTGCGTAATATGGTCCAGCCCGAGCAGATGCCATTCAACAACGTAGTCGGCAAACATTTCGACAGCGGCGACCACCCTGAATGCTTACGGCGCGCGGTGGCGGCCATCCATCTTGAAGACGTGCGGCGGCGGCAGAAGCATCCTGAGCCCGATGGGCGCCTGATCGGCGTCGGACTTTCTTTCTTCGTCGAGCAGGGAGCGCATGGCACGTCCGTGCTGGCTTTGTGGGGCCGGCCGATTGTGCCCGGCTACGAGCAGGCTAATGTGAAACTCACTCCCGACGGCGAGGTCGAGATTCACGTCGGCACCCATTCGCACGGTCAGGGCCACGAGACGACCTACGCGCAGGTGGCGTACGAAATTCTTGGCGTGGACTTCGACAAGATTAAAGTCGTTCAGGGCGACACGCTCTATACGCCGTACTCGACCTCCACCTGGGGCTCGCGTTCCATGGTCCACGGCGGCGGCGCCGTCGCCACTGCGTCGCGGCTGTTGGCGAAGCGTGCCGCCCATATCGGTGCTTGGCTGCT
>JASHVC010000168.1 GCA_030039655.1 Xanthobacteraceae bacterium
GCGCCCGTGCCGTCGAGATCGACCGCGACTTCGACGTCAGTTTCCTTGGTGGTGCGCTTGACGGATGCCTTGCGCATGCTGTGCTCCGCGCTCAAAACCGCGTGCCTTTTATCAGGGCTTTGCCCGTTCCGCCATTCGGCTCGCTCCCGACGGGGCACGGCGCGCCGCGTATTTGCATTGAGGACGGCCAACTCCTAAATCATCCCTAAACAAAGGCCTTCCGGCGCATGCAGCCTCCCCAATCCGGCGATTTCGGCCCCTGGCACGGCACCACGATTCTGACGGTCCGCAAAGGCGGCGCCGTGGCGGTCGGCGGCGATGGGCAGGTGTCGATCGGCCAAACCATCATTAAGGCCAATGCCAAGAAGGTACGCCGGCTCGGCAAGAGCGACGTGATCGGCGGCTTCGCCGGGGCCACCGCCGACGCCTTCACGCTGTTCGAGCGGCTTGAGGCCAAGCTCGAGCAATATCCCGGACAGCTGATGCGCGCCGCCGTGGAGCTCGCCAAGGACTGGCGCACGGACCGCTATCTGCGGCGGCTCGAAGCCATGATGATCGTCGCCGACAAGGACGTTTCTTTGGTGCTCACCGGCACCGGCGACGTGCTTGAGCCGGAAGCCGGCGTCGCGGGAATCGGCTCCGGCGGCAATTACGCGCTCGCCGCGGCGCGGGCGCTGATCGACGGGCCGCTCGACGCCGAGGCGATCGTGCGCCGCGCGCTTGATATCGCGGCCGACATCTGCGTCTACACCAACCGCAACGTCACGGTGGAGACGCTGTGATGGTTGAGGACGACGACCTGGACGCAGCGGTCACAGAAGGCGTCCTCACCCAGGCGCAACTTGATGCCCTGCGCACATTTGTGGCCAGCCGGCGGGCGAGCGCCGAGCGCGCCGACGATGAGCGCTTTCGCTTCATGCGCGGCTTCAACGACTTCTTTTTCGCCGTGGGCATCGTGCTGTTCGGCGCCGGCATTGCGTTCTTCGCCGGGACCAGTGCGTTCAAAAATATGCTCGCGGCCGTTGTCATCTGGGCGCTCGCGGAATTTCTGGTGCGACGCATGAGGCTCGTGCTGCCCGGCATTCTGCTGGTATCTTTGTTCGCCTTTTTCGCATTCCGGCTGACGCAACTGAATTGGGCGGCTCTCTCTCACTTTATCGGGGTGCCGCTGCGTCTTACGCCTGGATTCCCAACGCGACCCAGTCCGTTTCTTGATAGTTTCGAGCCCATCGCGATTGCGGTGAAGGCGTTGGCGGCAGCGCTGACCGCATTTCTTTTTTACCTGCGGTTCCAGCTCCCGTTTGCGCTCCTCGTAATCGCCGGCTCCCTCGTGTTGTTCGTATCGATGCTTTTTGGTCCCGTCCTGTTTCCCAACACTTCCGCGTATTCAATTATCTTGCTGGCCTGCGGGTTGGGCGTATTCGCGGTCGCGATGTACTATGACCTGTCGGACCGCACCCGTACCACACGCCTTGCGGACTGTGCGTTTTGGCTGCACCTGTTGGCGGCGCCGCTGATCGTCCACTCGCTGATCCGCCTGCTCCTGTCCGGCCCCTCCGGCACCGATGCGAGCGTTGGTCCATTCGGGCTAACCATGACGACGATCAGTGCGGTGACGATCTTTATCATTGTGGCGTTACTGACCATCGTGGCGATCCTGATCGACCGCCGCGCGTTGCTAGTATCGGCACTGATCTATCTTGGCGTTGCCATCGGTTACGCCCTCACCGGCGCGATCCGGGCCGGCGCTGACAACGACGCATCCGTCTTCTTCGCGACGCTCGTGATCCTCGGCGCCATGGTCCTGATATTAGGGGCCGGCTGGCAGCCGCTCCGTCGTGTCTTCTTGCGGCTGATCCCAACCGCTTTCGTCAACCGGCTCCCGCCCGCAGCGTACCCCGCATGAGTGATTTCTCTCCCCGCGAGATCGTTTCCGAACTCGACCGCTTCATCGTCGGCCAAGGCGACGCCAAACGCGCCGTGGCGATCGCGCTGCGCAACCGCTGGCGCCGGCTGCAGCTCGACGAGCGGCTGCGCGAAGAGGTACTGCCGAAAAACATTTTGATGATCGGACCCACCGGCGTCGGCAAGACCGAGATTTCCCGCAGGCTCGCCAAACTCGCCGGCGCCCCGTTCCTCAAAATCGAGGCCACCAAATTCACCGAGGTCGGCTATGTGGGCCGCGACGTCGAGCAGATCGTGCGCGACCTCGTGGAAATCGCCATCACGCAAATGCGCGAGAGGAAGCGCAAGGACGTGCAGGCGAAAGCCCAACAGGCCGCCGAAGACCGGGTGCTCGACGCGCTGGTCGGCGCCAATGCGAGCGCCTCCACCAAGGAAGCATTCCGCAAGAAGCTCCGCGCCGGCGAACTCAACGACAAAGAGATTGAGATCGAGGTGCAATCGGGGGGCGGCGGGATGCCGTTGATCGACATTCCGGGCATGCCGGGCGCGCAGATGGGCGCGATCTCCATCGGCGATATCTTCGGCAAGCTCGGCGGCGGTCGTACTAAAACGCGCCGCGTCACCGTGCACGATTCCTACGACATCCTGGTCAACGAGGAGTCCGACAAGCTGCTCGATACCGATCAGCTCACCCAGGAAGCCATCAAGGCGGTGGAGCAGAACGGCATCGTGTTCCTCGACGAGATCGACAAAATCTGCGCCCGCGACGGCCGCATCGGCGCCGATGTATCGCGCGAAGGTGTCCAACGCGATCTGCTGCCTCTGATCGAAGGCACCACCGTCGCCACCAAGCACGGATCAGTGAAAACCGACCATATCCTGTTCATCGCGTCGGGCGCCTTTCACATCTCCAAGCCGTCGGACTTGCTGCCCGAGCTGCAAGGCCGCTTGCCCATTCGCGTCGAGCTCAGGGCGCTGACCCGCGACGACTTGCGCCGCATCCTCACCGATCCAGAGGCCTCGCTGATCAAACAATACGTGGCGCTGCTCGCGACCGAAGGCGTGACGCTTGAGTTTTCCGAGGACGCCATCGATGCGGTGGCCGATGTGGCCGTGGCGGTCAATTCGAGCGTGGAGAATATCGGCGCCCGGCGATTGCAGACCGTGATGGAAAGGGTGCTCGACGAAGTGTCCTTCGCGGCCCCCGATCGAAACGGCGACACAGTGAAGATCGACGCGGCGTACGTGCACAAGCACATCGGCGATCTCGCCAAGAACGCAGACCTCAGCCGCTTCATCCTCTAGGGTCGCAGCAGCCCAGTCAGTGTGACGCAGCCCGGATGCTTGGTCTCGGCAGTTGATTACCGCTATGATCGCACAAAACAAGCCGGAGTGCGGCCGTGATCACTCGTCGCCGCCTGATAAGACTGTCAGCCGCATCGATCTTTGCGCCAGCCATCGGGGTGCGCGCAGCGCGAGCGCAGGCGTGGCCCGATCGGCCTATCCACTTGATCGTGCCGATCGCTGCCGGCGGGCCGACCGACACCAACGCACGCATCGTTGCCGACCAAATGTCCAAGGTTCTGGGCCAGCAAGTCGTGGTCGACAACAAGGGCGGCGCAGGCACCAACATCGGCAACGGTTTCGTCGCCCACTCCGAGCCCGACGGCTACACAATACTGTACGGAACCTCGTCGCTCGCGGCGAACGCCGCACTTTACCGCGCCCTCGACTACAATCCCCTCACCGATCTGGCGCCGGTTTCACTGGTTTCCAAATTTCCATTCTTCATGTTCGTGCCGAATTCGTCGCCGGCAAAGACCGTCGCCGAGTTTGTTGCACTGGCAAAAGAAAAGCCGGGCAAACTCATCATGGGCTCGCCCGGGACCGGAAGCGGGCCGCATCTTTCCGAATTGCTGTTCATGCAGATGGCGCAGATCCAGATGACCCATGCGCCCTACCGCGGCGCAGCGCCCGCCTTCATCGATCTCATACCCGGCCGCATCGATTGCTATTTCGGGAGCGGTGAACTCCTGACCTATTCGCGATCTGGGCAAGTGCGCGTGCTCGGATCGAGCGGCACCAAAAGATCGCCGGCCGCACCCGACGTTCCCACTATCGCGGAAGCCGGGGTTCCCGGTTACGAAGTTGAATCGTGGCAAAGCGTGTTTGCACCGGCCAAGACACCAACCGAAATCGTGCAAAAAATGAACGCCGGCATCGCCAAGGCGCTCGCCGATCCAGCGCTGATCAACAAGTTTGCCGAGACGGCCTATGCGACAACACCCAGTTCTCCGGAGGAGCTGGGCAAATTTCTGGAGGCGGATACGCAGAAATGGGCCGCCATCATCAAAGCGGCCGACCTTAAGATCAATTAGCCCGACAAGCTCGTTACGGGCTCTTCGAGTCCTCTTTGATCTCACGGATGACCCGCATCCACTTCTCGGCTGCGGCAAATACCTGCTTGTCAGCGACACTTTGCGCCGGCTTGGCCTTTGGCTTCGGCGGCGCGACCATCGTTTCGGTATCGGACATGACCCCACCCACACTTCGATTGGCAACCGCAATCGACAGACCCATTCTGCCGGAAAAATTGGACGATTGCTTGTGCGGATTTAGGCGTCGTTAACGTTAACGTTCCGTTGCGCTGGCCCGCCGCAACCGCACATAAAGCGCGCCTTCCCCCCCGTGACCCACGTGGGCGTCCTCAAATCCGACGATAAATGACCGAAATTCCGGCAGCGAAAGCCACATGGGCACCTGCCGCTTGAGCACCCCACGCTCGCCGCCGAGGCCCCGGTCCCCTCTCTCACCCCCCTTGCCGGTGACCACCAGCACGATCCGGGCTCCGTCCGCCTGGGCGCGCTGCAGAAAGCGGAACAGCGCGGCGTGAGCCTGCTTTTGCGTGTGTCCATGCAGATCGATCCGGGCATCGATCGGATCGCGGCCGCGGGCGACGCGCTGTTTGGCACGGCGGCCCAGCGGCGCCAGCGCCGGCGGCTTCGCGGGCTCCGGAAGCTTCGGCACCAAAGCGCGCAGCCGGTCGAGCCGGCTGGGTTTGAGTGCACGCGCTTTCTCAGCGACGGGCTTTCCGGGTTCTTCGGACTTGGCGGTCGAGCGCCCCGGCCGGCGCAACGGCGTGACCGAGCGCGCCAGTCCGGTCCACAAGTCGCGCTCTTCGTCGCTCAACTCCCGCCGGCGGCTCATTGCTCTTTTCGCCGTTTTTTTGGCTTCGCTGCGGGAGCTGGCTCGGGCGCACCGGTACCCGCAGGCGCTAGTGCGATAGGGGGGCCCGGCGCAGCTGGCGGTCTCTCTTCCGGCAGTGGCGCGTCTTCTTCGGCCGGTGCGGCGGCATCCGGAATGCTCGCGGTGTTGCCGCCGGCCTCCGCGGTGTTCGGAGGTTTGGCCGGTTTCGGCCGCACAACAGGCAACGGCATGCTGCGGCCGGCCTCAACCGGATCGAGAGTCCGCGGCAGCAGCATCACGAACCGGCCGGGATTCTTGATGCGGCCGGCGATGCGCGCGGCCTCGTCGCCGGCGCCGAAATAAATGTCGGCGCGCGCCGTCCCGACGATGGCCGAACCGGTATCCTGCGCTACCATGAGCCGGCGGAATTTGGTCGCCGCCTTGTCGTTGGCGATGGGCAGATCCGCTTGGATGAAGAACGGCGTGCCATAAACGTGCAACGCGCGATCAATGGCAATCGAACGGCCGGGCACTAGCGGTACGCCCTCGCCGCCGACCGCCTCATCTTCGTTTGACAAATTGGTAATGGTGAAAAACACGTAGGATTTGTTTTCCTGCTCAATGGCCTTGGCCTGATCCGGGTTGGCCTCCATCCATTCGCGGATGCGCTGCATCGACACTTCGTCCTTGGTCATGAGGCCGCGGTCGATGAGTACGCGGCCGACCGGCGTGTAGGGCCAGCCGTTATAAGAGTCATAGTTCACGCGCAGAATGGACCCGTCTTCCAGCCTGATGCGGGCGGAGCCTTGGATCTGCGCAAACAACACGTCGATCGGGCTGCGCAACCAGCAGATCTCCAAATGCCAACCGTCGAGTGCACCGTTTTCGATTTCACCGCGGGTGTAATAAGGCACGATCTTACGGCGGCCCACACGCCGACCAACCTTGACGCCCTTGGAGGGGAATGAATCGCCGAGCTTGCGCCAACCGGAGGCAACAAGGTTCGGCGGCCGCCGATAGAGTGGTGCCGTAAATTCGCCGGTTGGCACCCGCGAACCCTCGATGATGGGCTCGTAATAGCCGGTGAGAAAACCATCGGTTTCGCCGAGCTTCGAAAGCTGCACCGGGCGGAAATTGTCCTCAAAGAATTTGCGCGCGCCATTTTCATCGAGCGGGACAGCGGCTTGCGCGCGAGCGCAGACCTCCTTCAACGCCGCGGTGATCTCCATCATCTCCTGCGTGGGCCGCCGCTTGCTCTCGAGCGCACGGCAACTGTCGAGAAACGTCGCAAAGGCTGTGGCGTGATCGTCGCCGGCCCAACCGTCGAGGTTCGACCATTCGAGCGGCTCGTATTGGGCGTTTGGGAACTTCAGCGGCTCATGGGTCTCGCCAAGCGCAACGCTCGTGACGCCGAGGAGGCTGCCGAAAACAATGAACGCACGAAAAATCCGGCAACGCGGCGTCATCGACCTCACTGTCCGGTTTCGGTCGCGACGACTTTCCAGTTTGGGTCGCGCGAAGAGACATCGCGCGCGAACGTCCACACGTCGGTAACGTCCGTGACCTTTTCGGCGTTGCCGTCGATCACGTTGCCGGAACGGTCGCGTGTGGCGGAAACCAGCTTTGAAACGAAGCGGACAGTGATCTGCGCCGTACGATTGCGCAGTTCGGCCGCAGTGATGGCCGATGAATCGATCGAGACGAATTTCGTCTCGACAGTTTCCCCGCGAGACTCGCGTTCGCTGATATGGCCCTCAAAACCATCATAGACGTCGCGCGAAAGCAGGCTGCGCAATTGCCGGCGATCGCCGCCGGCGAAAGCGGTCACGACCATCTCGTACGCGGCCCGCGCGCCGGCAATGAAGTGCTGGGCATCGAAACTTGGGTCGGCGGACACGATCGCATCGAGACCGGAAGCGGCGGCCGAGCCATTCTCGGCGATGCCTTTCCAGCGGTCGGTCGAGGGTTGCGGGCGTTCCACCGGGCGGGGCGCCGTTTCGGCCGGACGCGGGGGCAACGTCACCACTTTGTCGCCCACGGGGCTACGCACCGCGTCGCGAGCCGAGTAGGGATCGTAAGGCGGCCGCTCGCGGCCGGTGCGCCGGCCCAAGACGCTGCGCAGCCGCAGGAATATGAACACCGCGAGCGCCAGAAAGATGATGGTGTAAATGTTGTCTTCGAACACGTCCTACGTCTTTCGGTGTCGCGCGTCGCGCTGTGCAGCTCCCTGCAGCGGCTCGCACGAGCAAAGCCGCAAGAGCAAGCCCGGTTCCCGGTTTTATGTAAGTACCCTCGGGAAACCCTCCAGAGGTCGCTGGTATGACCCTAGCTGCGACCAAAGCTTAAACGATTGCAACCCCTAGGCCAACATTGCTTAACGCCGGAATGCTTACGGATTGTGATGGAATCATGGGTTTTCGGGCCGCGCATCCAGTGTCGTGGAAGTTAGCGAGCGCCATTGTTCGCTTTTGCCCCGTATGTTAGCCAAGCCGCACCTCTCATAACCGCTGGCCGGAGGCGAGTATGTCCATGACCAATGGGGGTCCCGAAGGCCCCCAAGCCCAAATGGCGATGCCCCAGATCGGCGTCCTCGCGCAGTATGTGAAGGATTTCTCCTTCGAAAATCCGCATGCACCGCGTTCCATGGCGCCCAGCGCACAACAACCGAACATCAACGTCCAGGTCAACGTCGAAGCCGCGCAGATGACCGAGACCGACTTTGAGGTGACGCTTAAGCTCGAGGGCAAGGCTGAATCGCAAGGCATGTTGCTGTTCGCCGTCGAACTGATCTTTGCCGGCGTATTCCGCATCCAAAACGTCCCGCCGGACAGCCTTCAGCCGGTGGTGTTCATCGAATGCCCGCGGCTGTTATTTCCATTCGCACGCGAGATCGTCGCCACCGCGACCCGCAACGGCGGCTTCGCTCCGCTGCTGCTCAACCCGATCGACTTCGTCGCGCTTTATCGCCAACGCATGGCTGCCACCACGACAGCGCCGGGTTCGGTGCCGCTCAATCCGAACTGAGATAGTCGCGCCAGATCGCGCCTTCACCGAGTGTTGCGATGAACGCCCGGTGGGCGGCGCGTTCCTCGTCCGTTACTCGCGGTGCAAGCGGTTGCGGGCGCGTGCGGACGATGATGGCATCGCCGGCGGCGGGAATCAGCGTTGCGGCCTGAGATAGAATAAGCTGCGCCTGACGGGCGCCGATCAATTCAACGTAAACCTCGGCCAACAACTCGGCATCAAGGAGAGCGCCGTGTTTGGTGCGGTGGGAATTGTCGATCGCGTAGCGGACGCAAAGATCGTCGAGCCGATTGGCGCCACCGGGATGCTTACGGCGAGCGATGAGCAAAGTGTCGACCATCCGCTCGCGGGCGATGAGCGCGCGGCCTGTGCGCTCAAGTTCAGCGTTGAGAAAGCCGAGATCGAAGGCCGCGTTGTGAATGACGAGCGGTGCGTCGCCCAGAAAGGCAATGAGTTCGTCCACCGCATCGGCGAATAGCGGCTTGTCCTTGAGAAACTCATCAGTCAAGCCGTGGATCGCCAGCGCCTCAGCCGGCATGCCCCGCTCGGGATAAAAGTATCGGTGGAACGTCTGGCCGGAGGGAATCCGATTGACCAACTCGACGCAGCCGATCTCCACCAGGCGATCGCCCTGAAATGGATCGAGACCCGTCGTCTCCGTGTCGAGCACGATTTCGCGCATGAATGCTTTGGCCGTACTTTGGTTCTCACAAACGAATCAGCGTCGGCGCGGCATTTTACTGACTGCGCCCAGAATGTCGCGCACCTGCGCGCGCGCATAGTCGAAATCCCGTGAGCTATCCAAGACAAAATCGGCGCGGCGGCGTTTCTCCGCATCCGGCAGCTGCTTGGCCAGGATGGCGGCGAACTTTTCCTCCGTCATGCCCGGACGCTCCAGGGCGCGGCGGCGCTGGATCTCCGCCGGCGCTGAGACCACCACGATGGCGTCGCAGCGGCACTCCAGGTTTGCCTCGAACAGCAGCGGCACATCGAGCACGACGACTTCGGCGCCGCGGGCCTGTGCTTCGGCCAGGAATTTATCCGTCGAGACGC
>JASHVC010000169.1 GCA_030039655.1 Xanthobacteraceae bacterium
TTGTGAATGTTGGTGACGAAGGTGCGGTCGATCTTGAGCTCGTCCGCAGTGATGTCGGCCAGCGCGCCGAGTGACGAATAGCCCGTGCCGAAATCGTCGATCGACACTTTGGCGCCGACCTCATGCAACATGGGTATGACGTGAGTCTGAAACTGGCTCTTCGCGATGTATGCGTCCTCGGTGACTTCAACGATGAACCGATCCGGGCATTTAGTGGAGACGAGCTCGTCGCATACGCCGCGCATGAAGTTGAGATCGCCGACCTGTTTGGCGGCAACGTTGACACTGATCGTCACCTGGGGACCGAAGGCTTCATCGATCAAAACCATCGATCTTACGATCTCACCCAGCGCCAGATAAGTCAGATCTTCGATTAGCCCGAGTTCAGTCGCGAGTGCTATGAATTCACCCGGCGCCTGAATCACGCCTTCCGCGTCGCGCAAGCGGATCAGCGCCTCGACGCCAACGATTTCCTGGGTGCGGATGTCCACCTTCGGCTGGAAGGCGCAGCAGAAACGGCCGTCGCGCACGGCAAGGCGCAGCCGCTGCTCTTGCGCCATGCGCGCCGCCATGGTGCGGCCCATGTCCGAGTCGAACAGCACGGCGCCGCCCTTGGCGCCGGTTTTGATCCGGTACATCGCGGTATCGGCGGCCCGGCGCAGCATCTCGTAATTGAGGCCATGATCCGGATACACGCTGACGCCGATCGAAGCTGAGGTCAGGATCTCAAACCCTTCGATCAAGAACGGCTCCTTGAGCTGCTGCAGCAGGTTTTCGATCACCGCAGCGAGCTCGGCATCATCCTTGAGCGGGCTCAACACGAGCAGAAACTCGTCACCGCTGATACGGCTCAAGATATCCGAGGGCCGGACGTTGGCCGTTATCCGCTGCGCAACCTTCACCAGAAGCGTGTCGCCGATCGCGTGCGTGTAGTAGTCGTTGATGTGCTTGAAATTATCGATGTCGAGAAACGCCAGCGCGAACCGGGTCGGCTTGCCGCAGTGGGTGAGAAGCTGCTCTACGTGCTCATGGATCAACGTTCGATTGGGCAAGCCGGTCAGGTGGTCCAGGTAGGCGCGCTTCGACAGTTCGGTCTCGATGATCTTGCGTTCGGTGAAGTCGATGGTGGCCGACAACGACAAGGTACGGTCGAGAATGCGCGCGGACTTGCGGTAGGTGAGGAGCGTGCGCTCGCCGTTGGGGCCGGCAACACGATCTTCCGTAACGCTGACGCCGTCGTCCGTGGCAGCCGGCACGGGCGTCCCGTCGGCGGCAGCAGTTCCGCCGACATGAGTATTCGCCCGCTCATTGCTGAGCACCACCGTGCCGTCGTCCGATTGAACAGTCAGCGCGACGGGCAGTTGATTGAGAATCTCACTGACAAGGCTCAGCGCTTGGCGCGCTTCGTTCTCGCTCTGCGGCGCCTTGTCGAGCACGCCAGCGAGGCGCTCGATTTTACTTTCGCCGGCGGCGGACGAGCTGTCATGGACCTCGCTGCAGTCGGGCGCTGTAGGCGAGACTGAGGAGTTTTCCATTCGCCGTGCTCGAAACCGGTCCAAGATGGCGCGAGGCCACAAAAAGACTCGCCGTCTCCAAGAAAGCACCGCGGGATCGGCTCCTGCGACCCTAGCGGCGGATCAAGAAAAAAACTCTAAAAGGGAAATTCAAAAGTTCGGATTTTCTTATAGCTGCGCGTAGCTACAACTAATCAGTTGTTAACAACACTCCACACTTGCGAAAGGAAATACATGCAGTGGCTGCGGTTAGCAAAGCGCCTAACGTGTCGCTACGTTCCGATCTTCAGTTCGGAGACGAGACCACGCAACGCCGCGACCGTGCTCAGCGCCACGATGCGGCCGGTTTTCGGATTTTCGGACGGCACATTCTCGATCGCCATGGAAAAGCTCGCGGTATCGGCATCCACCTCGATGCGGTGGGTGTTGCGGTCGAGCGCCGGATCGGCCCAGATTTCGAGCCGCGTGCGGTCGGGGCCGATACCGGCGAGGCTCAGCGCCGCCGCCACGTTAACATTCTCGGGGAAGCCGCGCGCGCCCTCGCGTGCCGTGCCGTCAAAAACCTTCAGCGGTTCTTGTAAATTCTTAACCGAGATGCCGTGCTCAACCAGGTAACGGGCGCCGTCGAGGCCGCCCGGCGGCTTGCGCGTGATCATGGTGACCGAACGGATCGTGCCCTCGGCGGCGGCGCGCATGGCGTCGAGCCCGATGAGCGCGCCGGTCGGCGCAAGGATGCGCGCGCCGGTTTCCTTGGCGCGCGTCACCAAATCCCAGTTCTCCAGCAGTTGGCCGACGGAGAGCGGCATGAAAACCCGTCCGCGCTCGATCGTCGGCACCGCGACGGTGCGGAACATAACCGGCGGCAGGCACTCGACGACGAGGTCGCACGTCTCCGCGAGCGCTTCCGCTGGAACGATGGGAATCCGATTGCTGGCGGCCGGCAGATTCCGCCGTGCTTTCTCTCGGTCGCGTACCGCTATGGCGGCGACAACCAGGCCGTCCACACCAGCCTCGATCCGGCGCGCCACTTCGAGCCCGACGGCGCCAAGCCCGGCCAATCCAATCTTGAGAGGCTCTCGCGCCACGGCGGCTTCCCTGCCCTTTAAGCCGCCCGCGCGGCCCGATACATTCTGTGTCTATGCGCCGGCCAAGAACTAGGCAATAAGGCCGGCCTGACAGGCTGGTCGACCCGCGATGACAAACAAAACCCCGAGATCGTTCATGACCAACATCAATCCGAACGCCTTCACCACCCGGCCGGAAATCGAAGGCACGTTCGGCGTGGTCACCTCGACCCACTGGATCGCGACCGCGGTGGGCATGGGCATTCTGGAGCGCGGCGGTAATGCATTCGACGCCGCGGTGGCGACCGCGTTCACGCTGCAGGTTGTGGAGCCGCATCTCAACGGACCGGGCGGCGATGTGCCGGTCATCCTCTACGACGTAAAACGCGGCAAGCCGGAAGTGATCTGCGGCCAGGGCGTGGCGCCGGCGGGCGCCACCATCGCGCACTACCGCAGTGAAGGGCTCGACCTCGTGCCCGGAACCGGCCTGCTCGCCGCGTGCGTCCCCGGCACATTCGAGACCTGGATGATGCTGTTGCGCGACTACGGCACCATGCGCATGGCCGACGTACTGGCGCCGGCGATCGGCTACGCGCAAAACGGCCATCCGCTGCTCGAACGCACCAACGCGACCATCGGAACGGTGGCGGAGCTGTTCCGGCAATATTGGCCTACGTCGGCGGCAGTCTATCTGCCTGACAATAAAGTGCCGGCGACTGGATCACTGTTCGCCAACAAAACGCTGGCAGCCACCTACAGCCGCATCGTCAAGGACGCCGAAAGCGCCGACGGCGACCGCGTGGCACAGATCGAGCGCGCGCGTAAATCCTGGTCGCACGGTTTTGTCGCCGAAGCGATAGATCGCTTCTGCCGCACCCAAGACATTATGGATACCAGCGGCCGCAAGCATCGCGGCGTGCTGACCGCCGACGACATGGCGCGCTGGACGCCGCACGTGGAGGCGCCGCTCACTTACGATTATCGCGGCTACACTGTGTGCAAGACCGGCCCGTGGGGCCAGGGTCCGGTGACACTGCAACAGCTCGCGTTGCTCAAGGGCTTCGATCTCGACGGGCTCGATCCGACTGGGCCAGACTTCATCCACATCATCGTCGAGTGCTCGAAGCTCGCCTACGCCGACCGCGAGGTTTTTTACGGCGATCCGGATTTCGTCAAAGTTCCGATGGCGACGCTATTGTCCGACGCTTACAACAACGAACGCCGCAAGCTGATCACTGACAAGGCCTCGCTCGAACTGTGCCCCGGCTCCATCGAGGGTTTCGGCGCGGTGGTGAAG
>JASHVC010000170.1 GCA_030039655.1 Xanthobacteraceae bacterium
ACAAGGTTGGCACGCGATCGCCGGATTAGGTGCGATCTGATTTGGTCAGGTGCTGTAATGGGTTTCACATTCTACGGCATCGACATTCCGCTCTGGCTGCTGTTCTTGCTCGCCCTGATCGGACTATTGACCTGCTTGGTCGGCGGGACCGTCGGCGCAGTCAGCATCCTCAAACGACTCAAGCGGCGATTGATCCGCATGCCGGTGTAGGCAACTGGGCAATCCGCCCGGACGTCGGGCCGTAGAACGTCACCCCCACGATCCAGCCTCGCCGCCATGGGGGATGGAGCGGCTTTACTAGCGAGGTCAAGCCTGAGCGATCAGTTCAGCGAAGTTCAACGCCGCACCGAGCGCGAGACGGAGAACCTTGGTGAGATAGCCCAGAGACCGCTTCATTGGGGTGGTGGGGAGATTTTTATGGCGGGCCAACAGCGCGTGCAGGTACATACGAGCCGATTGTGGGCTCTATTGCACGGGAACTTCACACAGCTCCTTTTCCCCGACCGAATAATCGCGGACAAATTAACCGGCTTCACAAGAAGGACGGTCACTTATTGGTACTTCCCCATAAAGGGGACCCAAAAACATCTACCCATGAGTCCGACTGTTCAGGTGGACCGCGACAGGGGCGGATTCTGGGATACTGTCATCGTCGAAACCCCAGGTGCCGCCGATCCACTAAAAGTCGACAATGTTTCAAAACGGAAGACGCGGCGCTTCGTCAACACTGTGAGCGAGTGGCAGAGCGGAAGCGGTCGCGGCTAAAGAGCCGTACCGGCAAACTGCCGCAAAAATCGATCGCACTATCCCCAAACCGAATAAATGAACGAGAGGCCGTCAACTGATGCGACCTCCAGAACAGTAATTTGGGGAACGGATGTCTGAATTCAGTTTTTCCTCTATGAAATCGTCGCTCGCATCGTCGCAATCTATTTGTGCCTCGATTGCAGCGCCAACCGTGGCATGGCCTTCTCGCCATGGGCGGCTCCCATCACGATGCGTGTTTGCGACCTGCTTCCAATCATCCCACACGTTCCCAAGCCAGTTTTGTGGGAAGATTGGCCAACCTGAAAATGTAGGAAGTGGCCGATTCTATTGGTGCCGGGTGAGAGGATTGAACTCCCGACCAACGGTTTACAAAACCGCTGCTCTACCGCTGAGCTAACCCGGCTTACTGAGGTCTTCTTACACATTCGTTACGAAATTGCCACCGGGCTTCCCCGAATGATTTTGGATCAGTTCGCACGTTGGCGACGCTGCTTCCGTGTGCCGGCTGCGCGGTCATTGGTGGCCGCCGGCCGTAGCACTGCGGCAGGGCGTTCGTTTGCAAACTAAAAACCGGTGGGTCCGAACACCTTGATGCCGAGCTTTCTCTCCATCGCCCGACCGAAGCGATATTTCATCTCGGGCCCCTCGTAGCTGAACGGGGGTGGGCGCTGGTAATCCTGTTCGGCTCCTACCCGCAGGCGGATGAAATAAGGCCCCGGCGCCGCATTGATCTCCGGCATTTTGCGGTCCAGCTCCGCTACGTTGTCGATCGTTATTGTGCGGCTGATGCCGGCGCCGCGCGCGATTGCCGCATAGTCGGCGCCGTCCTGGTTGACCATCGGCATGTTTGAGACTGTCTGATAGCACTGATTGTCGACGACGAAGTGCTTCAGGTTCTTCGGTTGCTGGCCGGCCTCGGTGAGCAGGCAGCCAAGATTCATGCTCAGCGAGCCATCGCTGTTGAGAACCCACACCAGTGTCTCCGGGATGGTAACCGCAAGCCCGAGCGCGAAGCTTGCCGCGAAGCCCATGGCCCCATGCATGTAGAAGGAGTCTTCGCTGCGCGTGACCGCCCACCACTCGTTGGCCGCGGTACCGAGCGCGCACACCACTACCGCGTCGCCACGGTGCGCCGCCAGCACCTTTATGGCCTCGTTTGTCTTCATGATTTTTTTCTCAAGCCCAGTAGCTTTTTGGTTAGAAACAGGACGAAAGGCCGCTTCTGCAAACGGTGCCATTCATAGGCGTCGGGGATGGTTTCGATCTGATCCGCGCTGTCGATGACCCGGTATGGGAAATCATAGGCTTGCAGCAGCGGGATGGTGCGCCGGCCCTGGACTTCCTGGTAGATCATGTGATCGTCGATGGAGCCGCGCTCGCTCACCACGCAGAACACCGGAATGGCGTGACGCAGGCAAAGCGTCGCCATTTCGCCGGTGCAGGTCAGCAACCCGGTATTGCCGATGATGGCGGCCGAGCGCACGCCGCCAAAGAACGCGCCGGCGCAGATGGCAATGGCCTCGGCTTCCCGACCAACGGGGATGTGGCGCATATCATTGTCACGATCGACGCGCCGGATCAGGCCGTTCAGCCAATCGTCGGGCAGGCTGGCGGCAAGGCGCACGCCGGCTTTCACCAGTTGGGCGTGAATTTGATCGTTGACGTCCGCAGTTTGCAGCACTTGGACGCCCTCTTCGCGCCGGCGAACGTTGTTTATCAGACTGAGTGGTCGGCCTTGATGGCAGAGCGCAGCGCCGCCGACGCAAACCGGCAGCGCTCGTTGTAGAGCGGTGAGGTACGAAAATCTTCCGTCCGCGGGTAACTCACCTCGATCGGAATGTCGGCTGTGACGTGGCCCGGCCGCGCGCCCATCACCACGATGCGGGTGGAGAGAAAAACGGATTCGTAGACGCTGTGGGTGACGAAGATCACCGTCAGGTTCTGCCGGGCAAACAGCTCGAGCAGTTCATCGTTGAGCTTCATGCGGGTGATTTCGTCGAGCGCCGCGAAGGGTTCGTCCATCAGCAGGATTTTCGGCCGCGTTACCAATGCCCGCGCGATCGACACGCGCATCTTCATGCCGCCCGACAATTGCCGCGGATAAAGGTGGGAGTACGCCGCCAATCCGACGAGCGCCAAGGCCTCGCCGACCCTTTGCTTCGCTTCCTGTTTGTCGACGCCCGCGAGCAAGAGGGGCAGGTGCACATTGTTCGCCGCGGTTCGCCAGGGCAGCAGCGTCGGCTCCTGGAACACAAAGCCGAGCGCCGGTTCAGCTACGCCCTCCGCCGTATAACTCGATTGCGGCCAGTCGATTGTGCCGGACGTCGGCGAGGCGAGGCCTGCGATCAGCTTCAGCAGCGTTGACTTTCCGCAGCCGGACGGCCCCAACAGGCTGACGAACTCACCGGGATAGATCGTCAGATCGACGCCGGCGAGCGCCGTCGTTCCGCCGCTGAAGGACTTGGAAATATCGGCAAGCCGCAGCAGCGCGCGCCGACCGGCGCCCGACGCCGTTGGCTTTATGGACGCCGGTTCCGATGGGGCCTTGATGGGGACGACTGTGCTCATTGGCGCTCATACCGCCGCCAAAGCGGCGCATGGCATACGGTTACTCCGCCGCCATGGCCGGGACGCGCGCGCCGGCGTTGCGCGGTGCGAACACTTCGGCCTCGCCATTCTCTTCAAGTAGCTTCATTAAGCGCCGGCGCATGATCATGCCAGGCCGGTCCGAGACCATGTGGGCTTCGATCCGTCGCGACAAATCCACCGGCGTGTCAGGATCGGTGGATTCGATCATCTCCTTGTCTTCGCGCGTGATCTTGAAGTCCCAGTCGATCAGCAGTTGCGCCGGACAGTCGGCCTCCGTGTCGTTGCGGTAAAGCCACTGCACGACTTGAATGTGATCGTCGTCGATTGGCGTTGCCGAGTTGAAGATGATGTGGCGAAGTCCGGAAGGGTATTCGATATCGAGTTTGCGGCAGAACGGCATGTACCATTTGTTGCGCATGTGCCGTTTGGTGGTTGGGTCCTTGGAGCCGGAGATGCGGTACTGCACCGGCGGATTGGCGACGGTGACCAAGGTCTCCGCCTCGAAGCCGTAATCGGTCTCGTTGATCTCGTATTTTTCCGGTAGGGGTTGATCGAACTGCCCGAAGGTCCCTTTGTGCACGAAGGCGAAATGGGCGTTGTCGAACGAGTTCTCCATCAGGCGCAGCGCTGAAGTGTTCCACACCTCGTAGAATTGCGGGATGCGCCGGTACTTCGGATCGTTTTCCTCGGCTGCATCGAGAATGGGCGAGAGCGGCTCGTCGAGCGCGACCCAGGCATAGCCGTAGCGGGCGTCGCAATAGTAAGAGGGCGTCGACAAGTTAGGCACTTCCTGCTGCACGGGGAATTGCGGGACGTGCACGAGCTTGCCGGTGCGATCGTAAGTCCAACCGTGGTAGCCGCACACGAGCTTGCCCTCGTTGCACCAGCCCTTGGACAATTTGGAGGTGCGGTGGCAGCAGCGGTCCTTCAGCGCTGCCGGCTTTCCCTGGGCATCGAGAAACAGCACGATATCTTCGCCGAGCAAGCGAAACGGCTTCGGCCCCGATTTCAGGTCTTCCATTGGGATGACCGCGTACCAGAAGCGGCGCAAAACATTTTGCTTCGTCGCTAGCATATCGTCCTCCGTCTTCTTATTGCCCGGATACCGCTAAGTTTCTCTGACAATCGCGCTGTCGTGCCACGAGCCGAGCGCGAGCTTCGATAATCCTACCATGACCGTGAAGAGCGCAATTCCGGCCAGCGTAATCAGAAACAGAGCCGCGAACATGCGCGGAATGTCAAGCTGATAGCCGGATTGGAGAATCTCATAGGCCAGCCCGGCGCTCCGGCCGCCGGTGCCGGCGACAAACTCCGCCACGACCGCGCCGATCAGCGCCAGGCCGCTGGAAATGCGCAGGCCGGCAAAGAAGTAGGGCAGCGCGCTCGGAATCCGCAGATACGTGAGATTTTGCAGTCGTGATGCGCGATTGATGGCGAAAAGGTCCTGATGTCCAGCATCGATACTGCGCAGGCCGATGGTCGTGTTGGAGATGATCGGGAAGACCGCGATGATCGTAGCGCAGATGATCAGCGCGCCCTGGGTGTTCTTGACGAGAATGATGATGAGCGGCGCAACCGCGACGATCGGCGTTACTTGAAGAATGACCGCATAAGGAAAGAAGCTGCGCTCGATGATCGGGCTCTGCACGAATAGAAACGCAAGGCTGGTGCCGATCGCGATTGACAAGGCAAGCGCGATCAACGTCACCCGCAGCGTGATCATCAGCGAGTGCAGCAGCGCCGGCGCGTTGCTGACGAAGGTCTTGGCGATCAGGCTCGGCGCCGGCACCAGATAGGACGGGATGGCGAAAGCCAAGCACGATGCTTCCCAACCAGCCAGGATCAGGATGCCGACGATTAGCGGTGGTAAAATGTCGGCAATCTTCTTGCGGCTTGCGGCGAGCGTCATGCCGTCGAATCCCGGAATTCCAAAGTTGCCGTTCCGGTCACCACATGATTTTAAGGTCCTTCACGAACTGCGTCGTGAACGCCTTGTGCCAATCGGTGTCCTTGGGCAGCAGATCTGAGGCCACCATGAAATCGTAGGTCTGCTTCCAGCGCGCTTCGGTCATTATTCCGATGCCCATGGTCTTGGCATCGCCGCCATCGACGATCTGCAGCTCGTTGAGGCGCTTGATGCCGAAGGCAATCTGACCGTCGCTCATGTTGGGATTGTCCGCCTGAATGAGTTTATTGGCGGGAGCCGGATCGCCCTTCAGATAGCTTTTCCAGCCTTCCATGGACGCCTTGACGAAGCGACCTACTACATCCGGATGTTCGCTCAGGAATTTGTTGGTCGTCACGATGGTGGTGCCGTAGGGGGGATATCCGTAATCGGCAAACAGGTAGAAGTTCACCGGAACGCCTTTTTGCAGGGCCTGATACGGCTCCGATGACGGATAGGATTGCTGGGCGATCTTATCGTCGGCGAAGAAGGGCTGCAGGTTGAAAGTGTAGGGTTGCAGCTGTGATTCGCTGTAACCAAATTTCGCTTTGACAAACGGCCACCATGAGCTGCGGCCGGACGAAGCGATGAGGATGGTTCGGTCTTTCAGATCGCCGAGATCTTTGACGTCGGCATGCGTCATTATCCCCTGCAGGTCCTTCTGGAATGACGTTCCGACGGTGATAACCGGCAGCCCCTTCGACACTCCATTGAGCACCTGGAAGTCGTACCCGATCATCATATCGGTTTCGCCGCCCAGCAGCAGTTGCATGCCGTTGACCTGCGGTCCGCCCATCTTGATGGTGACGTCGAGACCCGCCTTCTCATAAAGGCCGGTGGCCTTGGCCTGATAGAAGCCGCCATGTTCGGCCTGGGCGAACCAGCTGGTGAGAAAGGTCACTTTATCGGCAGCGCCAGCTGGGCCAGCGACAAGCGATACTGCGAGCGCGGTCACGAGACAGGTGGCGGCGCGGCGTGAAAGAGCGATGGGTTGCATGGCGGATCCCGTGGGTGCGGTAGGTTCTAGCCGCCATCGAATGCAAGGCGCACGCCATGTATGGGCGTGGCGCCCGCGTCCCCTTGACGCTCATTTTGCGCATTTGAATCATCGCGATCAGCATCAAATTTCCCTTACGCCACGGCCTTTCGGGCGTGGCCGCTGATTTTTTAGGCAGACTGGGCTAATCGATGAGCAGGGGCACGGCTCGGGCTTGCGTCCCATTGCGCCGCTGCCCTGGTATGGCCTTTGCGTATAGTCCTGCTGACGGAGGGGAGCTTTGCCGGGAAGGGCGTTCTACTGGGCGGAATTGCGGAGCAAGGATTTCAAAGGCCTTGATCCGGAAAAGGCCATCGTGATCCTGCCGGTCGCGGCCATCGAGCAGCACGGCCCGCATCT
>JASHVC010000171.1 GCA_030039655.1 Xanthobacteraceae bacterium
TATTCGCCCTTGATGCCGGCCTGGGCCACGACCTGCTGCCACTTGCGCACTTCCTCGGCCATGAAAGTCTTCAGCTCTTGGGGCGTCACGATCCGGGTCACGACGTCGAGATTTGCGTAAGCTTTCTGCACCTCGGGCGTTTTCACGCTTTCATTCAGCGCCGTGTTCAGTTTTTGGATGATCGGCTCAGGCGTCGCTGCCGGCGCCAATAGTGCAGTCCAGAGCGATTCCGTAAGCTGCGGATAGCCGGCTTCGGCGACCGTTGGAACGTTCGGAATTTGCGCAATCCGCTTGGCGCTCGAGATCGCGAGCGCGCGTAGCCGGCCAGCTTGGATGTGCGGCAACATCACGGACGTGCTGTCGAACATCACCTGCACCTGGCCGCCGAGGAGATCGCTCACCGCGGGCCCCGCGCCGCGATAAGGCACGTGGGTCAGCTTGATGCCGGCAGCGAGTTGCAGTTGCTCGCCCAACAGATGCGGCAGTGTGCCGACACCGGGCGAAGCAAAATCGAGCTTCCCCGGGTTGCTCTTCGCGTAGGCGACAAACTCGGCGACCGTGCTGGCCGGGAGCGATGGATTGACGGTGAGAATTTCCGGGGTCTCCGCCACGATCCCGATGGGGGCAAAATCCTTGATGGGATCGTAGTCGAGTTTGTAGAGGAACGGCGCCACGGTCAGCGATCCGACCTGCGACATTACCAACGTGTAGCCGTCGGGATCGGCGCTCGCGGCGTAGCGGCCGCCCACCGTGCCGGCGGCGCCACCCGGTTTGTTTTCGATCACGACAGGCTGGCCGAGCTTCGCCGACATAGCGTTCGCGATGATGCGCGCGGCGACGTCGGTCGGTCCGCCGGGCGGATAAGGTACGACGAGCCGGATCACGCGCGCGGGAAAGTCTTGCGCGGCGGCCGCAACGGGCAGGCTCGCGCAAGACAAAGCCGCCAACATCGAAACGTTGGCGCGGCGGCGAGTGATCATGATGTGGCCTCTGTGTTTATGAACGTGATCATTCGTGGTGGGCCCGGCATCATTGTGGCGTCATGTGAAGCGATTGGACAATCGGCGTCCATTTTCTGATCTCGGCGACGATGAGATTGGTCAAATCCTCCGGCGTCCCGCCGAGCGGCACGTTGCCCAGGCGCGCCAGCGCCTCATCGGTGGCGGGCGCATGCAGACCGGCGTTAATAGCTTCATTGAGCTTGTGTACGACCACAGGACTGGTGCCGGCAGGAGCGAACAACCCCGTCCAGCTCGCCGAGATGACACTCGGATAGCCGGCTTCGCTCATTGTCGGTACGTCCGGAAGATCGGGAATGCGATGCGTGCTGAGCACGGCGAGTGGGCGCAGTTGACCCGCGGCGATATGCGGCAACAGCGGGCTCGACGCCTCGAACGTCAATTGCAGATTGCCCGCGATCACATCTTGGATCGACAGTGCACCGCCGCGATAAGGCACGTGAACGATGTCGACGCCGGCGGCCGCCTTGAAAAGTTCACCCGTCAGGTGCGGCACGGTGCCGGTGCCGGCCGAGCCGTAATTTAGTTTTCCTGGATTGGCTTTCGCGTAAGTGACGAGGTCGGCCACGGTGTGGAACGGCAGCGTGGGATTGACCACGAGAATGACCGAACCTTCGGCGTACGGCGCGATCGGTGCGAAGCTCTTCAGCGCATCGTAGCCGGGATCTTTGTACAGAAGCGGAGAAATGACTTCACCGCTGCCACTGCTCATCAGGAGTGTGTAGCCGTCAGGTCCGCTTTGTGCGACCTCACGCGAACCAATGGTGTTGCTGGCCCCACTTCGGTTCTCAACAAAAAATCTCTGTCCGAGCCGCCCGTCGAGATCGTTCGCCATGACGCGGGTGACAAGGTCGACGGTGCCGGCCGCGACAGTGGGCACGATGATTTTCACCGGGTGGTCCGGATAAGCCTGCGCCCCCGCCGGGCGAATGAGAACGGCCGTCGCCAGAGGCGCCAGCACAAACACAATCGCCAGCGATGCACGGGACCGGATCATGTTGGCGCGTTTCGCTTATTGGCGCGTAGGGGCAAATCTAGCTGGCTGGACCGCGCTTTGACTACTTGCTATGCGGTCGATCTGCCATGCTTGTGCTGATCGACAATTACGACAGCTTTGCCTTCAACCTGGTGCATTATCTCGGCGAGCTGGGAGCCCAGGTCGAAGTGCATCGCAACGACAAGGTGACCAGCGCGGCCGTCATCGCGGCCGACCCTGACGCCATCGTGCTGTCGCCCGGCCCGTGCACGCCCAAAGAGGCGGGCATCTGCCTCGACCTGATCGCGAAGGCTTCGCCCAAAATCCCGATCCTTGGCGTCTGTCTCGGCCACCAGGCGATCGGCGACGCCTTTGGCGGACAGGTTGTGCGGGCGCCAGAGCCCGTGCACGGCAAGCTGTCCACAATCAACCATCAGGGAAAGGGTGTCTTTCGCGGGATCAATGCACCGTTTCACGCCACCCGTTATCATTCGCTGGTGGTCGAGCGCATGACCTTGCCGCGCGACCTGACGGTGACTGCGGATACCGACGACGGGCTGATCATGGGACTGGCTCATTCGCGGCTGCCGGTGCACGGGGTACAGTTTCATCCCGAGAGCATTGCCTCCGAGCACGGCCACCTGTTGCTGAAAAATTTTCTCGACATCGCTGCGGCCTGGAACACAGCGATGGGCCGGCGCAGCGCAAAACAAAGCTTCTCAGAAAAGACACCAAGACCGCGCGCACAGGTCAATTGAGGATGGCGCCGTGACCGACACCTTCAAGGGGCTCATCGGCAAGGTCGCGACCGGCGCGACGCTCAGCCGTGAGGAAGCGGCGCGGGCGTTCGATCAGATGATGTCGGGCGAGGCAACGCCCTCGCAGATGGGTGCGCTGCTGATGGCGCTACGCGTACGCGGCGAGACGGTCGACGAAATCACCGGCGCGGTCACCACCATGCGCGCCAAGATGTTGCAGGTGGAGGCGCCACCGGAGGCTGTCGACGTTGTTGGCACCGGTGGCGACGCATCGGGCTCTTTCAATATTTCAACCTGTGCGGCGCTGATCGTGGCCGGTGCCGGAGTGCCCGTCGCCAAACACGGCAACCGCGCCCTCTCCTCACGTTCTGGCGCAGCCGACGTGCTGGCGGCGCTAGGCGTCAACATCGACCTCACACCGGACAAGATCGCCCACTGCATCCGCGAAGCTGGCATCGGCTTCATGTTTGCGCCGGCGCATCATCCGGCGATGAAGAACGTCGGGTCGACGCGCCTCGAACTGGGCACGCGCACAATATTCAATCTGCTCGGCCCGCTCTCCAACCCGGCGGGAGTGCGCCGGCAGATGGTCGGCGTATTCTCCCGGCAATGGACTGAGCCCCTGGCGCAGGTCTTAAAGAATCTCGGCGCCGAGCGCGTGTGGGTCGTGCACGGCTCGGACGGCCTTGACGAGATCACGACCTCGGGACCGACAAGCGTCACAGCGCTGGAAAACGGCACGATCCGCAGTTTCGAGATTTCACCCGAGGAGGTCGGCCTGCCCAAGGTCAAGCCAGAACAGTTGCGCGGGGGCGATGCGGCGACAAACGCGCAAGCTGTCGAAGACGTGCTTGAGGGGAAGCCTAGTCCATTCCGCGATGTCGCGCTCCTCAACGCCGCCGCAGCGCTTGTTGTCGCCGGGAAAGCCAAGGATCTAAAAGGCGGGTTTCAACTCGCCACCGAAGCGCTAGATTCCGGCGAAGCCGAAGGACGGCTCGATCGACTGATCGTGGTGTCGAACGATGGCTGACATCCTGGCGAAGATCGAGGCCTATAAGCGGGAGGAAATCGCTGCAGCGAAGCGCGTACGGCCGCTCGCCGTCGTCGAGCGCGAGGCCAAGGCCGCGAGCGGGCCGCGCGGCTTTTTGCGAGCCATTGAGCAAAAGCTTGCGGGCGACAATTTTGCGCTCATCGCTGAAATCAAGAAGGCGAGCCCTTCAAGGGGGCTGATCCGGGAGGATTTCGACCCACCGGCATTGGCGCAAGCCTATGAGGCAGGTGGAGCCGCGTGCCTCTCAGTGCTGACCGATGCGCCCTCCTTCCAGGGCGATCTCAATCATCTGCGCCAAGCTCGCGCAGCCACTGCGCTGCCCGTGCTGCGCAAGGATTTTATGTACGACACTTATCAGGTGGCTGAAGCACGGGCCGCCGGTGCCGATTGCATCCTCATCATCATGGCGTCCGTCGACGACGCCTGCGCGGCAGACCTGGAGGCGGCGGCAGCCGATCTAGGCATGGACGTGCTCGTCGAGGTGCACGATGCGGACGAACTTGGCAGAGCCATTCTCCTTAAATCTCGGCTGATCGGAATAAACAACAGAAATTTAAAGACTTTTGAGACTACACTGGGGACCAGTGAGCACTTAGCGCGCTCCATTCCGGCTGATCATGTGATCGTCGGCGAAAGCGGCATCTTTACCCCCACCGATATCGAGCGCCTCTCCAAATCCGGCATTTCGACTTTCCTGGTTGGGGAAAGCCTTATGCGGCAAGCCGATGTGACCGCGGCGACTCGGGCCTTGTTGACGCCAAGTGCCGCGCTCGCGCCTGCCCGGTAATGCCGTGGCTCGGCGAACCAAGGCGCTTTCCCATTTGAGTGGCCGCGGCGAAGCCCGCATGGTGGACGTATCGGCCAAGCCCGCAACCGAGCGCGTGGCGATTGCCGAAGGCCGCGTGCTCATGCAGCGCGAGACATTTGACATTGTGCGCCGCGGCGACAGCAAAAAGGGCGACGTGTTGGGTGCCGCCCGCATTGCCGGCATCATGGCGGCCAAGCGTACCCACGAATTGATCCCGCTCTGCCACCCGTTGGCGCTCACGCAAGTCGAGGTCGATGTCACGCCCGACGCCAAACTGCCGGGCGTCACGGTAAGGGCGCGTGTCAAAGTCGCGGGGCAGACCGGAGCGGAGATGGAGGCCCTCACCGCTGTTTCGGTCGCTTGCCTCACCATCTATGACATGGTGAAGGCCGTCGAACGCGGCATGCGCATCGAGGGCATCCGCCTGATCGAGAAAAGCGGCGGCAAGAGCGGGCACTATCGCGCGAAGGAGTAAAGCCGTGGCGTTGTTGTCGGTTGCCGAGGCTGTTGAACGTGTGCTGGCCGACGCGGGGGCACTGCCCGCCGAAGAGGTGCCGCTGGAAGAGGCCGACGGCCGCGTACTCGCCTACGACCTCAAGGCCCGGCGCACGCAACCGCCGGCCGACGTCTCTGCCATGGATGGGTATGCGGTACGCGCGAGCGATGTGGCCGAAGCGCCGGCGCGCCTGAAGGTAATCGGCGAAGTTCCAGCCGGCCGCCCTTTCAACACTCCGGTCGGGCCGGGTCAGGCCGCACGCATTTTTACCGGCGGCTTCGTGCCTGACGGCGCCGATGTGGTTGTGGTTCAGGAATTGACCAAGCGCGAGGGGGACTGGGTCGAAGTGCAGAAACCCAGCGTGGCGGGCCGCAACGTGCGCCGCCGCGGACTCGACTTCAACAAGGGCGACAAATTATTCGCCAAAGGACACCGGTTCACTGCGCGCGATCTCGCACTCGTCGCCGGCATGAATCACCCGTTGGTGCCGGTTTACGGAAAACCGAAGGTCGCGCTGTTCGCCACGGGCGACGAACTCGTGCCGCCCGGCAATGAACCCGGTCCAGGCCAAATCGTTTATTCCAACGGCTTCGCGCTCGCGGCGCTGATACGCGAGGAAGGCGGCGACGTCATCGATCTCGGCGTCATCGGCGACAAGCTTGACGCAACCATCGAGGCCGTGCGCGGCGCGCGCGACCGCGGCGCCGATATTCTGGTGACAACGGGCGGAGCTTCGGTCGGTGACTACGATTTCGTCAATCGGGCTCTCGCCGCCGAAGGCTTGGCGATGTCGTTCTGGAAAATCGCCATGCGGCCTGGCCGCCCGCTCATGCACGGGCGGCTCGGCGCCATGCAGGTGCTCGGCGTGCCCGGCAATCCCGTGTCGTCCTACGTCTGCGCCTTTCTGTTTCTAG
>JASHVC010000172.1 GCA_030039655.1 Xanthobacteraceae bacterium
TCTTGTCGAACATGGACACGATCCAGACGACCAAGAGCGTCGGCGCGATGTAAGTCCAACGCACCCGCGTGGCGGCAACGCCGGTGGCGGAGCCACGTGCAAAACCGTGCGGAGCCGTGATTGCCATGAGGTCCTCCCCACTGCGACGCGCGGTTTTTGTTGTTGCTTTGCGGACGCGGAACGCAGCAGGCGCGATACGATTTCGCGCGCTCGCGTATATACAAAATCTTGCCCGCGCCTGCGGACTTGTCAACCATACGGACCCATGAACGAGCACCGCAGCTCTGCGCTAGAGGCAGACGCGCACCGCGGCAATGGCGGCAAAGTCTTTGTGGTGTTTCTGCGGCTCGGAGTGACGAGTTTCGGCGACCCAATCGCCCATCGTGAAAAGACGTATGTCGATCTCGTCGCGCTCAGCCAATTTCTGCCCGGCCCTGCCGGCAGCAAGCTGGGCATCGCCATCGGATTGTCCCGTGCTGGCCACCTAGGCGCGCCGGCAGCGTGGGCGGGTTCACGCTGCCGTCGGCGATCGCCCCGATGCTGTTCGGGTACGGCGTAGCTGCGCTGCACAATGCCCTACACAGCGGTTGGCTGCACGGGCTGATGGTTGCGGCCGTTGCCGTCGTCGCCCAGGCAGTTCTCACCATGAAGCCTTCGGCGTCGCCGTCTTCCTCTTGCTCTTCATGTGGAAGACGCCGCCGTGGCTCGTCTTGTTCCGCGCCATCGGCGGGGAGTTGCTGTCCCTGATTCCCTTCAGACATTGAGCCGCAGGCCTTACGGCACAAGCTTGACTCTGCCGAGACCGCCAACCTATTTGGGAAGCTGCCCACAAATGCAATCGAACGGGAGGATTTAATGTCGATCACCAGAAGAAGATATCTTTCGTCGCTCGCGGCGACCGGCGCAGCCGCGCTCGCGGCACCGATGGTTTTCCCGGCGCGAGCAGCCGACAAGTTATCGATCGCGGTGATCCCGATTGCCGACTGCGCGCCGATCTACCTCGGTAAGGCCAAGGGCTTCTTCGAGAAGCAGAACCTCGACATCGAGCTATCGACCCAAGGCGGTGGCGCCGCGATCATCCCCGGCGTGCTTTCCGGCCAGCTGCAGTTCGGCTTCAGCAACGTCCCCTCACTGCTGATCGCGCAAACCAAAGGACTGAAATTCGTCGGTATCGCGCCAGGCGTTGCCTCGACGGGTATTAGCGGCAACGACTTTTGCGCAACCCTCGTACCCGGCGACAGTCCGATCAACAGCGCCAAGGACCTCGCCGGCAAAACCGTCGCTGTCAATAATTTGAACAATATCGGCGAGGTTGCGATATGCGCCGGCGTGAAGGCCGCCGGCGGTGATCCAAAAAGTGTGAAATACATCGAGGTGCCATTTCCCGACATGCCGGCGGCGCTTGCCGACCATCACATCGAGGCTGGGTGGATGGTGGAACCATTCGTCACCATCGCGCGGTCGCGCGGCAACAAGGTAGTAGATTGGCCTTTTGTCGCTATCGCGCCCAAAGTCATGATCGCGATCTATTTCGCCTCAGAGCAATACGCCAATGCGAACCCCGACATTGTAAAGCGGTTCAGGGCCGCGATGGCCGAGTCACTCGCCTATGCAGATTCCCACACCGACGAAGTTCGCAAGATGATTCCGACCTATACGCGGATTACGCCCGAAATCGCCGCCAAGATCACTTTGCCAATCTGGCCGGCCGAATTTAACCGCCCATCGATTCAGGCTCTGGCCGACGACTCCCTAGAAGACGGGTTGATCAGCAAGAAGGCGGACGTGGCCGCCCTGTTGCCCTAAGCTGCGGGATGAGTGCGCCATCGACCAGCGTGCGGGCAAGGACCAGCGCCCGCACGATCGTTTGGCTGCAGGGTCTCGCGGGTCTTGCAGGCTTTGCGGCGTTGCTTGAAATCGTGCCGCGATCCGGGCTGGTCTCCCCCTATTACCTGCCGCCGCTCAGCACGATCATCGTGGCGCTGTTCGGCGAGTTCCACAGGGCGGAGTTCTGGAACGCGCTCACTGACACGCTCAAAGCCTGGGCCATCGGGCTCGCCATATCGCTGGTCGCCGGCATCCTTGTCGGTATTGCCATCGGCAGTTCACACGTGCTGCGGACTTTGACGCACTCGACCATCGAATTTCTGCGACCGATTCCCTCGGTGGCGTTGATCCCGCTCGCAGTTCTGCTGTTCGGCTCGCAGATTCAATCGACGCTGGTGCTCGTTGTCTACGCGTCGTTCTGGCAGGTGCTGATCCAGGTGCTGTACGGCGTACAGGACGTCGACCCAGTGGCGCGCGAGACTGCGCGCTGCTACGGGCTCGGCCGCTGGGCTCAAATTCGCTACGTCATCTGGCCGACCACCCTTCCCTACCTGATGACCGGGGTCCGCCTGGCAGCAGCGGTGGCGCTCATCCTCGCCATCACAAGCGAGGTCGCCATCGACACGCAAGGACTCGGCAAAGAGATCGCCGACACGGAATCCGGCGGCGCCGTCGCCGCCATGTACGCCTACTTGATCGTCGCAGGCGTCATCGGCGTCATCGTCAATCTCGGCGCGCGCGCGCTCGAGCGCCGGGTGCTAGCATGGCATCCGTCGATCCGGCTGGACAGCGCCGAGGCCGGCGCGTGAACAGCATCGTACCGCCGCTTCGCCGCATCGCCGTCACGCTGGCGCTTCCGATGGCGTTAATCGCGACTTGGTGGTTTACCAGCGCAGGTAGCCAGAACTTCTATTTTCCGCCGCTGCAAACGATCCTCGATACCTTTGTCAAGCTGTGGTTTTCTCCGCAGGCGATCCCAAACGTACTGCCGAGCCTGGCGCGCTTTTCCGTCGGCTATCTCGCTGCCGCGTTTCTGGGCATTGCCATCGGCGTTCCGGTCGGCGCGTCGCGCACCTTGCGCAACGTCCTCGAGCCGGTGCTCGAATTCCTGCGCGCCATCCCGCCACCGGTATTGGTGCCGGTGCTGATCCTGTTCACCGGAATCGGCAACGAAATGAAGGCCTTAGTGATCGTGTCCGGCTGTATCTGGCCGGTGTTGCTCAACACCGTCGCTGGTGTGCGGTCGCTCGACGAGGTGCTTGAGGAAGTAGTTCGCAGCTATCGCATCGGCAGGCTCGCCCGGCTGTGGCATTTCGTTTTGCCGGGCGCGAGCCCGCAAATATTCACCGGACTGCGGCAGTCACTTTCGATCGGCATCATTCTCATGGTCGTCAGCGAGATGTTCGCCGCTAGCGACGGCATCGGCTTTGTGCTGGTGCAGTATCAGCGGACGTTCGCCATCCCCGAGATGTGGAGCGGCATTATTGTGCTCGGCATCATCGGCATCGCGTTGTCACTGATCTTTCGCGCCGTTGAGGCCTGGATTCTGGGCTGGTACCACGGCCTCCGCCAGTCGCAGCGCGCGGGTTGATTTTCAGAGGCTCCGGTGGCCAAAGCGGCAACGCCCATGCTCGAAGTTAAGCGGCTGCACAAGGTTTATGCCGATACGAGCCGTACCGTCGAGGCGATTCGCGACGTAAGCTTTAGTGTCAGCGAGGGCGAATTCGTTTGCATCGTCGGCCCGTCAGGAGCGGGTAAGACCACGCTGTTGAAATGCGTCGCCGGACTTTTGGCGCCAACATCGGGCGGCGTCGTCCTGGAAGGCCAGCCGGTAGCTGGACCGCCGCCTGCCATGGCAGTCGTGTTTCAGGAGTATAGCCGCAGCCTATTTCCCTGGATGAGCGTACACGACAACATCGCGCTGCCGCTAAAGCAAAAGAGAATGAGCGCGGAGCGACGCGAGGAACTGGTGCGCGATGCGCTGGCCTCGGTCGACCTCTCCGGCGTGGGCGGCGCCTATCCATGGCAACTGTCGGGCGGAATGCAGCAGCGCGTGGCCATCGCCCGCGCCGTCGCCTACGAGCCGCATGTACTGCTGATGGACGAGCCGTTCGCCGCGGTCGATGCGCAGACGCGAGCCGATCTCGAAGATCTGGTCCGGGTGCTGTGGCGTCGGCTGCGCGTGACCGTGCTGTTCGTGACGCATGATATTGATGAATCGGTCTATCTCGGGCAACGCGTGCTCGTGATGTCGCACGCGCCCACGGTCATCATGGAAGACGTCACGATCGACTTGCCCGATGAACGCACGCAACTGGAAACACGCTCGATGATGCGGTTCGGAGAATTACGCAAGCACATCTATTCGCAAATCCAGCTGGCCAAGCAGGGCTGGCGTCCACCCTCCGAGTGACGCTCCGCCGCTCCGTTCGCGAGCCGGTTTAGGATAGGTGCCCCGTAGCGATCGCCGCGACTTCGGCCGCCTCTTCCGGCGGCGCATTGCCGCGCCAGACAATGTGCATGTCTGGCCGTATGAGGACGAGGTCGTAGCCGTAAATCTCCCGGGCGATCCGGTCGGGCACCTCGAGCACCGTGGTTGGCGCGCCTCGCGAGCGGAGCGCTTTCTCCAGCCCGCTCGCATCGGCCTTGGTGCTGCCGAGTTTCAGGATCGTGTAGCCGTCGGGGATACGGTCCTGCATGGGCGTGCCGTCGTCGCACCAGACGTGAGGAAGCCGCGCGCCCGGCCAGGTGGTTGGATGATACTCGCGGAACAGATGCTCGGGGCCGCCCGGAATGTTGCCGATGATTGGCGAGTCCACATAACGGTAGCCCAGCTCGGCGCCGATCATTTCGTTGCTCTTGCGCTGTTCGATATCCGCCATGGTGGACAGGATGTGGCGGGCCTGCTCGCCCGCGGGCGTGTTGTCGCGAATGTTCGGACGCCAGAGCGAGCGCCACTTGCGCCGACCGAGCGTAGCGTAGCGCGACGCGCCGACGTTGCGCTCGCCGACCTGCCGGCGTTCGATCTCGTAGGACCTGAGCAAATTCGGCCCGCCCCAGCCACGGACCGTGGCGGCGAGCTTCCACGAAAGATCGATCGCGTCGCCGACGCCGGAATTCATGCCAAGCCCGCCGGTCGGTATGACCAGGTGCACTGCATCTCCGGCGAGAAAGACCCGATCCTTGCCGTAGCCGTCGGCGAGCAGAAGATTCTGCCGCCACGGATCGCAGGAGAGCATCTCATATTTGATGGGAGCGCCGACGGTGCGCTCGAAGGTCGAGTTCATTTCATCATTCGTGTCGACGATGGAATGCAGCGTCCAGTGCTTGGTCGAATCCTGCATAATCAGCTGCGTCGCCTTGTCGTCGGCGACGTGATAATGCCGCCCCTTTCCCGGACCGTTGCCGATGGGCAGGCGGTTGAAGAGTTCGTCGCAACGGTAAAGCGCTTGGCGCAGCGCTAGGGTGTTTCCCTCTCCAGTGAGTTTGATCCCCAGCTCCTTGCGCACCGGGCTCGTGCCGCCGTCGCATCCAACCAAATATGAGGCGCGTAAATCTTGCGTGCTGCCGTCGCTCTTCCGTACACGTGCAGTTACGCCCTCGTGGTCTTGGCAGAGCGACAGGAACTCACAGCCGAAGCGAACGCTGACGGCCGGGATCGCCTCGGCCACCGACTTGAGCAGCGGCTCAAGTGTATATTGCGAGATGAGCTGATAGGGCTCGAGCGGCAAGCTGCCGTCATTGGTTGCACGCGTGTCAGCCTGAGCCTGGGCGACCGACGGGTACGGCAGGCGTAACAGCGGCCGCTCGTTAAGCGCGAGAACAATGTAGACATCCATCGGACAATCGGAGCGCAGTCCCGCGGCACGG
>JASHVC010000173.1 GCA_030039655.1 Xanthobacteraceae bacterium
CGAGCGGCACAGGACCGTTGCGGTGAAAGTCGGCAAAGTCACGGTCGGCGGCGGCGCACCCATCGTGGTGCAATCGATGACCAACACCGACACGGCGGACGCCGAGGCCACGGCCAAGCAGGTGGCGGCGCTGGCGCGCGCCGGCTCGGAAATCGTCCGCATCACCGTCGACCGCGACGAAGCCGCAGCCGCAGTCCCGCACATCAAAGAGCGGCTCCTGAAAATGAACGTCGACGTGCCGCTCGTCGGCGACTTTCACTACATCGGCCATAAGCTCCTCGCCGACCATCCGGCCTGTGCCGAGGCGCTCGATAAATATCGCATCAATCCCGGCAACGTCGGCTTCAAGGAGAAAAAGGACCGCCAATTCGGAGCCATCGTCGAGACAGCGATCAAGCACAACAAGCCGGTGCGCATCGGCGCCAACTGGGGCTCGCTCGACCAGGAACTGCTCACGCATCTGATGGACGAAAACGCAAAGTCGAACCATCCGGTCGACGCGCGCGATGTGACGCGCGAAGCGATGCTTCAATCGGCGCTGCTGTCGGCTCAGCGCGCCGAAGAAATCGGGCTGCCGAAGAACCGCATCATCCTGTCCGCCAAAGTGTCGGCCGTGCAGGACTTGATCGGCGTCTATGGCGAACTCGCCCGCCGCTGCGACTATGCGCTCCATCTCGGCCTCACCGAAGCCGGCATGGGCTCGAAGGGGATTGTTGCCTCATCGGCCGCCATGGGCGTGCTGCTGCAACAAGGCATCGGCGATACCATCCGTATCTCGCTGACGCCTGAGCCGAACGGCGACCGCACCCAGGAAGTAAGGGTCGGTCAGGAACTGCTGCAAACGCTCGGCCTGCGCACCTTCGTGCCGCTCGTTGCCGCTTGTCCCGGCTGTGGCCGCACCACCTCGACGACGTTCCAGGAGCTTGCTGCCGGCATCCAGAGCTTCATCCGCGACTCGATGCCCGAATGGAAGACGCGCTATCCGGGGGTCGAAGGCCTCAACGTCGCGGTCATGGGCTGCATCGTCAACGGGCCCGGCGAATCCAAGCATGCGGATATCGGCATCTCGCTGCCCGGCACCGGCGAGCAACCGACCGCGCCCGTGTTCATCGACGGCAAGAAGGCCGTGACGTTGCGCGGGCCCACGCTGTCGGCCGACTTCCAGAGGCTCGTGGTCGACTACATCGAGAAACGCTTCGGCGCCGGCGCGAGGGCGGCGGCGGAATAACAGCCGCCCGGGCAGGCGACGCTCATGCGCCGAATTTCGTCGCAGTGGACGTTCTTCTACAAATTCGTCTTCCCTGTCCTGTGGGTCGGTTTCATCATCGTCTTCCTGGCCGTCGCGGTGTTTGCACCGACGCGCTCAGGTCAAGGCCTGCCGATACCGGCTCTGATCGTGCCGATCATCATGCTGGTGATCGGCTTCACCATCATGAAGAAATTTATCTTCGACCTCGCTGACGAGGTCTGGGATGATGGCGATGCCCTGGTGGTGAAGAAGGCCGGCCAGGAAGAACGCATCGCGCTCCGCGATATCAAGAACGTCAACTATTCAACGATGAGCAGTCCGCCGCGCGTCGTCTTGTCGTTACGGCGGCCGAGTGTGTTCGGCGATCAGGTCGCATTCTGCGCGCCCATACGATTTGTTCCGTTCGCCACAAGCCCAGTCATCGATGATCTGATAAACCGGGTCGACGCTGCCCGCCAGAAGCAAGGGTAGTCCAGCGCGGATCAGCATCCCTGCTGAACAGCTCTGCCACCCATGGGACGCGGATTGACCCATAATGTCAGCCCGCTACCTTGCGGCTCCGGGCGACAAGCGGGGAGGTTGGGTATGGAAGCGTCAGCGGCTGCGACCGCCGGGCAGCGCGAACTCAACGGCGGCGGCATTATCGCGGCCATCAAGGCGAGCGGCATCGAATACATCCTGGCGCTGCCCGACATCACCACAAGCTCGGGCCTCTTGGCACCCATCGCGAAGGACGCTGCGTTTCGGCTGATCCGCGTCTGCAAGGAGGATGAATGCGTCGGCATCGCCTCCGGCCTTTCCTACGCCGACAAGCGCGCCCTGATCCTGATCCAGCACACGGGTTTTCTCGACTCGATCAACGCCATCCGCGGCATCGCGGTCGAGTATTCGCAGCCGGTCTGCATGATGGTCGGATTGCTGCAGCACGACCCGGAAAAGACGCCGCGTGAATCGCCGCGCTACGGCGTGCGCATCGTCGAGCCGATCCTCGACGACATGGGCATCGCGCATCACTTCATCAGCGTTGATGCCGACGTCGACAAGATCAAGCCGGCGATCGATAAAGCCTACGCCGACTCGAAGCCGGTCGCGTTTCTGATCGGGCGGAGACCCAAGTGAGGCCCAAGTGAGGCCCAAGTAATGTCGGTGATAATGAATACCGCGCACCGATGCGGTTCTGCTCCCTCTCCCCGCAGGGGAGAGGGTTGGGGTGAGGGGGTTCGGAAGTTGGAGAAAAATTTCAGCGTCCGAACCCCCTCACCCTCGCTTCGCTCGACCTCTCCCCTCTGGGGAGAGGTGACTCAAGGAGACGTGCTGGCATGATGAAACGGGA
>JASHVC010000174.1 GCA_030039655.1 Xanthobacteraceae bacterium
GCTCCACAGCTGCAGGCCCGGCGCATGCTCGGCAGCATGATTTCGGCCGAGCAGGCGCAATAGGTAATCGTCATTGCACAGCAATGACGATGGTTATCAATGCGTCATGTACTGCATCCCGGCCGAATAGGCCGCGCCACCGATCACACACGGAATGCCCAGTTCGACTTGTCCCGTGGCGGCGGCGACGATGCAGCCCATGGATAGTGCGCCTTGGCCGATCTGGCCCATGCTGGTGAGATCGCGCTTCGAGTTTGGGCCTTTTTGTTTGAGCTCATCGATTGCGGCTAGCGACTGCTTGCGCATGTGCGCGGTGTCGACGTCTTCGGCGGTCTCGATCACCTCGTTGAGCACTTTGGCGGTCTCCTTGGGCTGGCTCTTCACCGACCATTTCAGCATGGCAAGAAGGTTCAGATCGCGCACGGCGTTGCTGGCAAGGGTGAATTTGGCGGCGCTGCCAGTGGTGAGGTTATCGACGCTGTCTTTGTCGTCGGCGAGCGGCAACAGCTTGATGATCTGCCCGACCGGTTTGTAGGCGCCGGTCGCCAGATAGTAGCCCCACAGCACGTCAATCAATTCGGGGCTTGGCTCGAGCGCCACGGCTTTCTTGTCGCCATTCTCGATCTTGAGCGCGACCTTGATCTTGTCGAACATGCCGGACTTGGCCGTCTGATACGCGATCTGATCGAGCGTCGGCAGCTTGCCGTCCAGATACCGGTCGATCATGGGACGGCGCTCCGGCATCCGGTCGGAGAACGCAGTGAGCAAGTCTTTCCAGTTCGGCAAACCCGAATAGGCAATGGCGCGCACCAGCACCCAGTGATCCGCGGGCGCGATCGGCAACATCTCGGTCACCAGCGCATTGGCGCGCACCGGATTGGCGCCGAGCACCCCAGCGATGAAGCCCACATAGGCGCCGCAGGTTTCCGAGTCCTTGAAGGCCTGCATTTCGCTGAGCGCGCGGACCACGAGCGGAAGCCGGTCCGGGTCCGGCTGGTGCCGGTAGCCGTTGATCCATTTCAGGATCACGTCTGTCGACAGCGACGCTGCGCTTGGCGGTGCCGCGGCAGCGGCCGGCGCTGCTGCCATAAACGCGAGAACAAGCAGGGCGAATACGGAAAAGGCGGTTCTGTGCAAGAGTGACACCATGGTCCCCTCCCGAGGAGCATCGGCGGCGCGCGCCCCAGGCGCCCGCCGAGTCAGGTGGCACAAATTCATCAACGCGGAAGGGCGATTTGCAGGCCCCCCGATTGCGAAATCGGGGCCGCGCTGTGACGGTTGATAAGTGCGATTTTCAGCGATTTTCCGATTTCAAACGGCCGTTTGAAGTCGGTTGCGCCAGATTCCGGCCGCATTTGGCTTGACCGGCGCTGCCGCAATGTTTATAAGCGTCGGCCCAGGAAGGAAGGCCACTTTCGTGCGCACCTTTATCGCCAAATTGATCGTACTCGTACCGAGGCGCACCGCCGGGGGTGGATGATCCACCCGCGATACGAGGCGGTGCGCATGTAGGGGCTCTTGAGCCCCTTTTTTATTACCCAAATCTCAAAGTGCGTTCGACGGCGAAAGAGCGGAGCTAGCTATGACTGAGATGACCGGGGCGGAAATGGTGTTGGCGGCGCTAGCCGACCAAGGTGTTCAACACATCTTCGGCTATCCGGGCGGCGCCGTACTGCCAATTTACGATGCGATCTTCCAGCAGAAAAAAGTGCAGCACATCCTGGTGCGGCACGAGCAGGGCGCGGTGCACGCCGCCGAAGGTTACGCGCGCTCGACTGGCAAGGTCGGCACCGTGCTGGTGACCTCCGGGCCCGGCGCCACCAACGCCGTCACCGGCCTCACCGATGCGCTCTGCGATTCCATTCCGCTGGTGGTCATCACCGGCCAAGTGCCGACCCATCTCATCGGCAACGACGCGTTCCAGGAATGCGACACCGTCGGCATCACTCGGCCGTGCACCAAACACAACTATCTGGTGAAAAACGTCGCCGACCTGCCGCGTGTGCTGCACGAGGCTTTTCACATCGCGGCGAGCGGCCGGCCCGGGCCAGTGGTGGTCGACATCCCCAAGGACATTCAGTTCGCCACCGGGACTTATTCCAAGCCCAAGGAGTTCCAGCACAAAGGTTATCGGCCGAAGCTCAAGGGCGACCCGGACAAGATCGAGCAGGCGGTGGAGATGATGGCGGCCGCCAAGCGCCCGCTCTTTTATACCGGCGGTGGCGTGATCAATTCCGGCCGCGCCGCGAGCGAATCCTTGCGCGAGTTCGCCAAGCTCACCGGGTTTCCGGTCACGTCGACCTTGATGGGACTTGGCGCCTTTCCGGCCGCCGATCCGCAATGGCTTGGCATGCTTGGCATGCACGGCACCTGGGAAGCCAACTGGGCGATGCACGATTGCGATCTGATGATCGCTGTCGGTTCGCGTTTCGACGACCGCATCACCGGCCGGCTCGACGCGTTCTCACCCGGCTCAAAAAAAATCCACATCGACATCGATCCCTCTTCGATCAACAAGAACGTTAAGGTCGATCTGGGAATCGTCGGCGACTGCGCGCATGTGCTTGAAGACATGCTGCGCATGTGGCGTGCCGGCCACCACAAGCCGGACAAGAAGGCGCTCGAAGCCTGGTGGGCGCAGATCAGCAAGTGGCGGGCGAAGAACTCGCTCGCCTATCGCAATTCCAATGAGATCATCAAGCCGCAATACGCGATCCAGCGGCTCTACGAGCTGACCAAGGATCGCGACACCTACATCACCACCGAGGTGGGCCAGCATCAGATGTGGGCGGCGCAGTTCTATCAGTTCCAGGAAGGCAATCGCTGGATGACGTCAGGCGGCCTTGGCACCATGGGCTACGGCCTGCCGGCGTCGGTCGGCGTGCAGCTTGCTCATCCGAAATCACTGGTCATCGATATCGCCGGCGAGGCTTCGGTGCTGATGACCATGCAGGAAATGTCGACGGCCGTGCAGTACGACCTGCCGATCAAAATCTTCATCATCAACAACCAGTACATGGGCATGGTGCGGCAGTGGCAGGAATTGTTGCACGGCGGGCGCTATGCACATTCCTACACCGAGGCGCTTCCCGATTTCGTCAAACTCGCCGAGGCGTATCATGCGCATGGTATCCGCTGCGAGCATCCGGGCGAGCTTGACGAGAAGATCCGTGAGATGATCGAGGTGAAAAAGCCGGTGATTTTCGACTGCGTTGTCGATCCGGCGGAAAACTGTTTCCCGATGATTCCGTCCGGGCGCGCCCACAACGAAATGCTGCTGGGCGATGCCGCCACGCGCGTCGAGGATGCGGTCACGGAAGAAGGCAAGATGCTGGTGTGACGCAAATTGTCGTCCCCGCGAAGGCGGGGACCCAGTAAGCACCGGCTAAGCAGGTGAATACTGGATCGTCCGCCTGCGCGGACGACGACAATGCAGGGAGTGCAATGCCATGAAACTCGCCATCATCGGCGCCGGCAACGTCGGCGGAACGCTCGGCACGGCGTGGGCGCAGAAGGCCGGCCATGACATTTTCTTCGGCGTGCGCGACGCGAAGTCTGAAAAGACGCAGGCGCTGTTGAGCAAGATCGGCAGTAAGGCCCGGGCTGGCACGCCTGCGGAGGCCGGGGCGTTTGGCGATGTCATCGTGGTGACCACGCCGTGGCCGCAGACCGAAGCCGCGATTCGCTCGCTCGGCGATATCAACGGCCGTATCATTCTCGACGCCACCAATCCGCTGGTGCGGGGGCCCGACGGCATCAGCCTCGAGATCGGCCACAGTACGTCGGCCGGTGAGAAGGTGCAGGGTTGGGCCAAGGGCGCATCGGTGTTCAAGACGCTGAACACCACGGGCTTCGGCAACATGGCCAATCCGGTATTCAACGGCGTGAAGTCGGTGATGTTCGTCGCTGGCGACGACGCTGCGAACAAGCCGAAGGTGATGGCGCTCGTCGGCGAACTTGGCTTCGACGTCGTCGATGCCGGTCCATTGCGCAACGCGCGGCTCTTGGAGGCGCACGCCATGTTGTGGATCGATCTTTCGCTCGCGCGGGGGCTGGGCCGCGACTGGGCGTTCGCCCGCGTAAAACGTTGAGGAGGGCGTCGTGAATACCCCTACAGCGACCACGCACTACCCCGCGGCTTCGACCAGCGAGCGCGTTGAAGATCGCACCTTATGTGTGCTGGTCGATAACGAACCGGGTGTGCTCGCGCGCGTGATCGGCCTGTTCTCCGGCCGCGGCTACAACATCGATTCGCTCACCGTTTCGGAAACCGAGCACGAAAAGCATCTATCCCGCATCACTATCGTCACCCGCGGCACGCCCATGGTGATCGAGCAGATCAAGAACCAGCTCGACCGCCTGGTGCCGGTGCACCGCGTCGTGGACCTGACCACGGGCAGCCCGGCGATCGAGCGCGAACTCGCGATGGTCAAGGTGCGCGGCAAAGGCAAGCGCCGCACCGACGCGCAAAAGTTGGCAGAGACATTCGACGCCCGCATCATCGACACAACGCCGGACAG
>JASHVC010000175.1 GCA_030039655.1 Xanthobacteraceae bacterium
GCGGTGGCGGCGGCGGCTTCGGCCATTTCGGTGGTGGTTTCGGTCGCGTCGGCGGTGGCTTCGGCCGCATCGGCGCTGGCCGCATCGGTGGCGGCGGCTTCGGTCGGATTGGCGGCGGCATCGGCCATCCGATCGGTATCAGCCACTTCGGCCGCGGCTTCAGTCATGTTGCCGAGGACTTCCGCCTTCACCCCAAGCATCCGTGGCCGTTTCCTCCGATCTGGTGGCATCACCACCCGCACATCTGGGTTGGCGGCTTCCCGGTGATTGGCGGCGGCTATGCGGTCAGCGATCCGGTCTACACCGACGGAACCGCGGTTCCCGCTACCACCACCGCCGCGCCGGCGCCCTGCAACTGCCTGACCAAGCAATACATGCAGGACGGTAGCGTGCTGTTCGAGGACGTGTGCACCAAGGAGGCTGCGATTGCAACGCCCGACGAGCTGAAGGCGCAGGCCCAGGGAGCCTCCCCGACCACCACCCAGTAACCCCAAGCAATACAGCCACAATGAGAAACTGAACCCCGGCCTCGCCGGGGTTTTCTTTCGATCAGCCGTTCAGTAGATGATCCACGGCTTCGGGAGTCCCCAGTCCTGCTTCCAGCCCGTCAGCCGGCCATGCCGGAATTGCAGCGCGATCGTGCTGTGCACCGGAAAACGCCCCGGAACGCCCGCCGAACCGCGCGCCAGGAGGACTTCCGACCCCGTCGGCCCCGAGTAATAGATCAGCGGAACGCCGAGCGCGGCGGCGGCCTGATCGGGCGTCATCCCGAAGGCCAGCGGCCAGCTGTTGGAGTCGTAGGGCCCGCAGAAGACGCCCCAACAAAAAGCGAGGGCCGCGGCCTGTGCGGCCAAGCGTTTGACGATCGATCCCATGCCGGCATCCTCGGTCGGATTGAGCCGCCGCGCAAGTCCCGCGCCTGCGGAACTGTTGCCGGCCCCCTTCGGTGGCTGGAGCGGTGGCCGCTCTTCTGGCATTTTCGGATGAGATTTCGCGAGAGTGAGAGTGCCGGGGCCGATGTTTCGCCAGTCGAGTTCGCAATCCGGACGCATCGGAGTGTTCGGCCGCGCCTGCCCGAACTGCGGTGACCAGATTTCGGCTTTTGCGAAATCCTGCCCGCATTGCGGCGCTCGGGGCGGCACGCGGCTCGCCCGGATCATGGTTGGCGGCGCGCTGGCGTTGCTGCTGGCTGCGATCGCAGTAGCGGCCACGGTGGCGGTCAGCGGGCACCGCTTGGCGGTGACGGGCGCGCCGGACGCGGTAGGGCTGCATCCGGCCAACGCCGAATCGGCCGACGATTTTACCTGGCTCACGAATGCCATGAGCGCCTGCGAGACCGACGCCAAAGCGAATACCAGCGTGCTCCCCTTCCTGGTCATTCCGCTTAAGTCCGCCGCGCAGGACGATGAGCAGTGGCGTGCCAAGTCACCCAACGACGTGGGCAATGGCATCCTGCTGAGTTCCGAGGAAGCGCTCGCGGGCCTCAAGGCCGGGACGCTGACCATCTATCCCGGGGAATATGACTTCAGGGTTCGCGACGAGGCTACCAATACGATCTACAAGTGGAAACCTTCGGACGGCGTTGCGAATTTCTCAACCATGGATTCAGGTTCGATCGCATTGTTCAAGGTGCAGTTTCTGACCCCGCGCAACCCCGATAGCCCGGATTGGGGTAGCTCTTTCGTGCGTGAAGACCGCACCTGTTATTGGGTGACCGCGATCATCGGCCATTGACCGCACGTGGCCGGCGTAGAGCCGCGCCGGCGCGATCGGATGGCCGCCGGCGGGCTGGTGCCCCGCTTCCGAGGTTCATCGCGCGATCCGCAACACCAATCAATTTGATACAAATTGTTCGGATGGCGTTATGCGGATCGCAGCGTTCATGCTTTACGGACGCGAGTTCGGCCTGGAGCTTTTGCGGTGTCATCCAAGCAACTGGAAAAGCTGATCGAACGCCTCGGTATTCTGGTCGTCGATGAAAATCAGTACACGCGCAAATTGACGCGCATGATGTTGATGAATATCGGCGCCAAGTCGATATTCGAGGCCGCCGACGGGTTGGCCGCGCTCGATGTCGTCCGCAGCGTCAATCCCGACGTGATGCTGCTGGACTGGGACATCCCGCTGCTCAACGGCCCACAGATCATGCACATCGTTCGCTCGCCCGGCGCATTCGTCAAACCGTTCCTGCCCATCGTCGTCCTGACGTCGCGCGCCTCGCGCTCGCTCGTCAGCGAAGCGGTGCGGCTTGGTGTCAATGAGGTCCTGGCGAAGCCGACCTCGCCCAAAATGCTGCAGGACCGGCTCTTGTCGATCGTCGTCAACCCGCGGCCGATGGTGCAGATTGGCAAATACCTGGTTCCGGAGCCGCGCGGACTGGCTGGTCCGAACGAGGCCGCCCAGTTGGCGTGAAGCCGCGCCCGACCTTCAGCCGTGCCGGAGGCAGCACGGTGATGCAGTAGCTTGCCGGCTGGCGGACGAATCCCAGAAAGCCGCGGGTAAATGTCACCTCGAGCGTGCGGCTTGCGGGGCCCGCCAGAGCGGCTTCGGCCGCGCGGCAGGGCGCGTCCTCGCTGATGCAGACGATCAGGAGGCCTTTGGCGGCGATCTCGGCGCGCCCTTCCGGCGAGGACGGGTCTGCCACGAAGGGACGCGCTTGCGGCAGGTAGAAGGCGAGGCCCATCGTGATCCTTTGAGAGCCCCAGAAGGCCTGTACCGGTCCGCCGGCAAGACGTTCGGCCGCTTCCGCGACCTGCCGATAATGGGTGCGTTCGCGTTCGCTCGGCTGCTGGAATTTGTTGAACGCCACGATCGGGGCGGCGATCAGGGCAACGAGCGCAACCGCCAGCGCGGCAAGGCCCGCGCGCGCCACCGTTCGGACATCGACGGTAAGGCGGGGCGAGCCGTACAGGACGAACGGCAGCAGTGTCCAGTTCGGAATCGTCCAGAGCGGGGTCAGTCGGTGCGGAATCACCAGATTGACCAAAGCTGGCAGGACAAGGGGTACCGCCAGCAGCAGCAGCGCCTGCGCCCGGGCTGGATCGTTCGGCCAGGCAATCTCGGCAAGGGCGGCACGGCTTGGGCGCAACGGCGCCAGAAGCAGCAGCGGCCAGACCACATAGGCCAGGGCGCCGGCGAGATAGAAAACGGATCCAGCGAGCGCCTGACCGAAGGAGTCTTCGTTCATGACATCGAGCGCGAACGTAAAGGCAGTGCCGCCGCGCTCCTGCACGGCCCATGGGGCAGCCACCGCCAAGGCCGTGGCTGCCATGACGTAGGGCGCAGGGGAGCCCCAGAATCGTTTGGTGTCGCGGCCGAAGACCGCATCCGCCGCGATGCCGGCCATCAGATAGATGGCCCAGAACTTTCCGAGCAAAGCGAGGCTGGCAAATCCTCCAGCGAGCGCTGCGTCAAGTACGCCGAGGCCGCGGCGCGCGCGCAGATGGAACAGGAGCGCGGCGGCCCAGAACGGCATCGCTACCGTATTGGCGTCAAGCGTCAGCGCCAGGAACGTGTAGAGCGGCACGAGCGCGAGCGCGATGATGCCGAGCAGCGCGCGGTCCCGGTCGAATTGATCGCGCAGCACGCGCCAGGTGATAGCGAGCGAGATCGTGACCAGGCTCGCGACCAGGAGCTTCACCGCCCAGACGGCATGCGGGAAAACCGCAAACCAGATGCCGAACAGCCAGGTCTGCAGCGGAGGATGATGGTAGCCGCTGCCAAAATTTCCTGCCCAGAGAGATACATCGCTGAGGTCGGGGTCGGCGTCCAAAGGAGCGGATGCCACGCTATGATAAAGCGTCCACAGCACGAGGAAGCCGATCAAAGCCGAGGCGACCACGGTCCCCTCGCGATGTCCGGCCACGAAACGCTCCGCCGCCTGCGGCAGCCGGCGAGCGAGAGATACGGCCGCGCGGGCGCTGGCGGAATCCGATCCGGCGACCGCCACCGCGTCGGCCGATCGGCTTGCTTCAGTCATCGCGCCCCTGCTCCACGGCTCTCGCGCGTCTCACGACCACAAAGCCTTTACGGGAGCAATCGCGTTCGACGAATTTCTGACGGCAATGCGGCGGGCAAGCGAAACGGCAAGGCCCCAAGCATAGCTTGTGGGCCTCCTCACGGGCAATCCGAAACGACGACCGCCGCCGGCCGGCTGCTGTCGCCCGCGGCTTCTACCATGATGGCGCAGATCTCGTGCCGGGCTTATGATCCATGACTTCGTTGACCGCCGCGCCCGGATGGTCGGAAGACAGCGGCGGCACCGGAGGGTCGAGGAGGGATGCAATGTCGGATTTCGCAACGGGCGTATCACTTCGGTTGCTGGCCGGCGTGCTTGTCGCCGGCGCCGCAGTCGCACCCGCGCTGGCGCAGGCGAACGCGAAGCAGGAAGCGGGCCCGCCGGATTTCTCCGCCGGCAATGCCGGATGGGTAACGATCGGTACCGATTGGAGGGCGGTGCCGGGCAGCCCGCCGCCCGTCACCAGCGATCCGGCGCATCCCTACGTACAAAACAATATCGGCAAGCAGCCGACTTTCCGGGTCGCCGACCTCAACAATCCCAACCTGACGCAATTCGCCAAGGACGAGCTGAAGAAATCCAATGACGAGGTTCTCGGCGGCAAGGCGATGTACGCGCGCGAGTCGCGCTGCTGGCCAACCGGGGTTCCGACCTATCTTCTCAACCCGGGAGGGCCGACCTACTGGGTGCAGACGCCGCAGGAGATCGTGATGATCTGGCAACTGGATCATCAGGTGCGCCACGTTTATCTGAACGTGCCGCACTCGGCCGAGCCGAAGCCGTCATGGTATGGCGAATCGGTCGGCCATTTCGAAGGCGACACCCTGGTCGTCGATACGATCGGCCAGAACACGCGGACCTTCGTCGACAATTATCGGACGCCGCATAGCGAAAAACTGCACGTGGTCGAGCGCTACCGCATGCTTGACGGCGGCAAGACGCTGGAGGCCCAGGTCACCATGGAGGATCCGGCCGTGTTCATGCGGCCCATGCAGGTGACGCATCGCTGGCGACGCATCCAGGGGACGCTGAACGAATCGACCTGTGCGGAGGGAGAGATCAACAATCCCTTCCATCAGGACGTCGAGCCGATCCCGGTGGCGGAGAAGTCCGACTTCTGAGACCGTTTTCGGTCCCGGCAAATCCACCTTGAAGTCGGGCGCGGCGCAGCACCGCGAGCTTCGCGGGCCAGCTGCCGCACCCGCGCGGCAACGACTCCGACCAGTTGCCGTGCCGGCGATGAGCACGAGCTCATCGAGACCGGTTAAGCGTGCATCCGACGCGCGTCGGAATGCGACCGGTCACGCACCGCCGCCATAGCCGACTGTCGTGAAGTGCCAATCGCCGAGGTTCACTGCCTCTGTACCTGGACAGCACCGCTGTGATCATCGGCGGTGCCGGGGACGATGACCAGATAGCGACGCGGTATTTGGTCCGTACCCTGCACCACCTGGCGGATCGGTCCAATGGCGTTGACGATCGCGGCACCGGCGGGGTTCGTCATGAAGGCCTGCAGCGGCTCAATAGTACCAGCGCCAGACGGCTCACTCGCCAATGCAAGCACATACGGCTTTCGTGGTTCGAGCCCGGTCACCGCTGCTTCCAGAACCTGCACCAGGCCCTGGTCGAACAGTGTCAAGCTCGTCGGGGCTCTTTCCCCGCCCGTAGTTGCGCCTTGTCCTGGCGGCACCAACCACAACTGCGTGTTCTGCCCGGCTACGCCCAGCGGCATCAGCCCCTCTGTTTGAGCGTCTGCGGGAGCGCGGCCTTCCGTCATCACGCTCATCGCGGTGTTGCCAGTACCGGTGGCGGGAACTGCCTGCGGCACGTAGACGACAGCTTGCGGGGTCTGGCCGACCTGACTGGTACTGATCACTTTATTGGTCAGGGTGTCGATTGCCGTCATGCCGTCCTGGTTCTCCAGATCGACATAAACGCGAGTGCCGTCGCCGGAGGGCCAGATGCCATGCGGCAGCCTGCCGACGGGTATCGTCGCGACTTTGGAAAAATCGTCCGTGCGATACACTTGAACCTCGTTGAGACCGCCGACCGTGACATAGGCGAACATGCCGTTTGCATTGCGCACGATGTTGACGTGGTTGGTGATCGGACCGGTGTCGAGCGTCTTTAAAACCTGGAACGGCGGCCGCCCGTCAAAGACTTCGGTCTTGCCGGTATCTTTCAAGGTGAACCACACCTGAGAACCGTCCGGGGTCGCCGCAATATTGGGGCAGAACGGGCTCGCCTGCGGGACTTTTCCGACGATCTGATGGTCGGCAACGGTTACAACGTCGGTCTCGGGAGTGAATGACGAGCAGACATAGCCGTATTTTCCATCGGGCGAGAAAATCGTCATGCCCGGGCCGTTCGGCAGAATGATCCGCGTCTTTGGCTCGTAGGTCGTGCCGTCGAGGACTTGGACATAGTTTTCGCCGCGCACCGTCACCCAGACCTCAGTGCCGTCCGGTGTAAAGAACGCTTCGTGCGGAGGGCGCCCGACGTAGCTAATGTGCTTTACGGAGTTGGTCGCAGTATCGATGAAAGTGACGGAGTTCGAGCCGATCGAGACGACGTCGACGGTGCGGCGATCGGGCGAAAAGCCCAGCCCGTG
>JASHVC010000176.1 GCA_030039655.1 Xanthobacteraceae bacterium
CTCGAGCGCCGGCTGCGGCTCCGGTAGCAACGATAGCCTCACCGCCACAGGCGCCAGTCCCGGCGCCCACACCGCCGGCGCCCGCAGCGGCCCCAGCCCAGCCGACCCACGTGGCGCAGAGTGTACCTCCCGATCAGAACGCACCCAGCGCGGCCATGGCCGGCGCAGGGCAAACCGCCGCCACCGCGAGCCTACCGACATGCGACAAGCCCGGTGCGTTGGGCATCGAGCGCGTGGTCGAGATCGACACGACCGGCGGCCCCGCCTTCGGCATGGAGCACTTCAAGCAATACGATTTCCTGCGCGAGCATGAAGTCGTGCTGACGTTCGACGACGGACCGTGGCCGGTGAACACCCCAGCGGTGATCAAGGCGCTGACCGATCAGTGCGCCAAGGGGACATTCTTCGAGATCGGCGAACACGCCATGTGGCACCCCGAGCTCAGCAAGATGGTTGCCGCTGCGGGCATGACCATTGGCAGCCACACCTGGTCACACAAGGACTTGGCCAAGCAGCCGTACGCCGGCGATATCGAGCAGGCTAAAAACGAAATCGAGATGGGCGTCAGTGCCGTCCACGCGGCGGTCGACGCGCCGATTGCGCCATTCTTCCGCTTTCCAGACCTGCAACAGCCGCCGGAACTGCTGTCCTACCTGGGTGAGCGGAACATCGCGACCTTCTCGACCGACATCGACTCCTTCGACTTCAAGCTGCGCAAGCCAGAGCAGGTGATCCAATCGGTGATGACCAAGCTGAAGAAGGCCGGCAAGGGAATGGTGCTGATGCACGACTTCCAGCGCCACACCGCGGAAGCAATGCCGGAACTGCTGCGCCAGCTCAAGGCGAATGGCTTCGTGATCGTGCATATGGTACCGCGCGCGGCTGTAGAACCGCTGGCCAAGTACGACGAGATGGTGCGCCAGCAGGACAAACTGTCCGTGAACAATACACGGCCGGCAGACAGCGTGGTGCGTACCATCAGCGGCAACTAGCCGAGCCGCTCAGCTGCCGGAGCAGCCCGCGGTCAGTGCATGAAGCGCTCAGCGCCGTAAGGCGCTGGATCGCAGAACGGCGTCGCCCCCGTCAGCATCTCGGCGACCAGCCGTCCGGTGGCCGGCCCCAACGTCAGGCCCCAATGCCCATGCCCGTAGGCCAGCCAGAGGCCGCGCTGACCCGGAGCGCGCCCGATCACCGGGCGTGAATCGGCAAGGCATGGACGAGCACCAAGCCATGGCTGCGCTTCAACCGGGTCACCCAGCGCGAACAGTTCGCGCGCCGCAGGCAACAGCCGATCGAACTGCACCGGCGTCGGTGGCGCGTCGCGCGCCGCGAATTCGGCGCCGGTGGTCAGGCGAATGCCCTGCTCCATAGGGGTGAGGCAGTAGCCGTTCTCGGCGTCGAGGATCGGGCGGCTCAAGCCGGCGTTGCCGCGCGCACGAAAATGGCGGTGGTAGCCGCGCTTGACCGCCAGCGGCAGCTTGATGCCGAGTGGATCGAGCAGATCCGGCGCCCATGGCCCGAGCGCCACGACAACATCGCTGCCGTCGACCGGGCCTGAGGCCGTGTCCACACGCCAGTGCGGTTCGGCCCGATGCAGCGAGCGGGCGTCGCCCGAAAGCGTAATTCCGCCGATTGCGGCAAAGCGCGCGGCGTAAGCTCGCGTCAGCGCCAGTGGATTGCTCACACTCACGGCGCCGGTCCAATGCACCGCGTGGCGGAACACCGGCGCCAGCGACGGTTCGAGCGCGCGCGCGGCCTCGCCATCCAGCGGGACATTGGCGATGCCAAGCCGTGACGCCATTTCGAGCTCGCCCGTCGTGCCGGCGAAGGAGCGGTCGCTGCGATAAAGCTTGAGCCAGCCGTTGCGGCGGATGTAGCGCTCTGCTCCGGCTTCCGTGACCAGCGCGTCATGCTCGGGGATGGCGCGCACGAACAGCGGCCGCATCAACTGCGCGGTCTCAAGCAAGCGCGCCGGCTCCGACGCGGCGCGGAACGCCAGCAGCCAAGGCGCTACCTTCGGCAGAAACGACAGATGATAATTCGCTTCCGGCGCACGTTTGAGCGCGACGCGCAGGACAGCCATCCAATCGGACGGGAACGCCTGCGGAAAAATGGTGTTGCCTTCGATGATGCCGGTGTTGCCGTAAGAGGTCCCCTCCCCGACCCCGGCGCGGTCGATCAGCGCAACCGACGGCCCGCGCTTGGCGAGATGAAGCGCAATCGAGGTGCCGACAATTCCGGCTCCGAGCACAATGACATCGACGCGCGCCACGTTGGCCTCCGCTGCGGTCTATCGGCTATCTGATTTACGCGTCTTGGATCAAGCCCTGCCGTGCGTTCTACACGAAAGCGCCGCCGTTGCCGCCCCGCGAGCGGCGTGTTAGGCGAGCGGCGACGCAGGAGAGCGCCGTGCAACGTCCGCTCATCATCGCCCCCTCGATCCTGTCCGCCGACTTCGCCAAGCTTGGCGAAGAGGTGCGCGCCGTCGACGCTGCCGGCGCCGACTGGATCCACGTGGACGTCATGGATGGTCATTTCGTGCCCAACATCTCCGTCGGGCCTGACGTGGTAAAGGCCATCCGCCCGCACACCAAAAAGATCCTCGACGTGCATCTGATGAACGCGCCTTGTGACCCTTATCTGGAAGCTTTCGCCAAGGCGGGCGCCGACCACATCACAGTACACGTGGAAGCCGGCCCGCATATTCACCGCTCACTGCAGGCGATCCGCGCGCTTGGAAAGAAAGCCGGCGTCACGCTAAATCCCGGTACGCACGAGAGCACAGTCGAACACGTGATCGACATCGTCGATCTCATCCTCGTCATGTCGGTCAATCCGGGGTTTGGCGGGCAGAAGTTCATTCCCGATGCACTTAACAAGGTGCGCAACCTGCACGCCATGGCGAGCGGCCGCCCGATCGACATCGAAATCGACGGCGGTATCACGCCGGAAATTGCGCCCGAAGCGGTGCGCGCCGGCGTCAACGCTTTCGTGGCCGGCTCTGCTGTCTTCAAGGATCGCTCGCCCTACTCGTATCGCGCCAATATCGCGGCGATCCGCAATGCGGCGGCTTTGGCGCGTGGAGAGGCGGCATAATGGGCGTTGTGATTGACGGTCAGTGGCGCGACGAGGAACTCCCGCAGGAAACCAGCAAGGCCGGCGAATTTCGCCGCGCCGACAGCCGCTTCCGCGATCGCATCACGGCGGATGGCTCATCAGGATTCAAGGCGGAGGCCGGACGCTATCACCTTTATGTCGCTCACGGCTGCCCGTGGGCGCACCGCACACTGATCTACCGCGCGCTCAAGAGGCTCAACGGCGCTATCAGCGTGGCATACGCCATTCCGGGACTGAAGCAGCAAGGATGGATGTACGAGGACAACCCCGCCTTCCCCGACTGTACGCCCGATACGGTCAACGGCTTTCACTATCTCCATCAAGCTTACACGGCGAGCGATCCGCATTATACCGGCAAGGTCACCGTGCCGACCCTTTGGGACAAAAAGACCGGACACATCGTCAACAACGAGTCGTCCGAAATCATCCGCATGCTCAATAGCGAATTCACCGGCGTCGGAGCCGATCCCACAGACTACTATCCGAAGCCGCTGCGCGCCGAGATCGATCGCATCAACGATATGGTCTACACCAACGTCAACAACGGCGTTTACCGCTGCGGCTTTGCCCGTTCGCAAGCTGCCTATGAAGCGGCCTATGACGCATTGTTCGCCACCCTCGACGAGTTGGAAGCCCGGCTCGGACGCCAGCGTTATCTGGTCGGCCGTCAGATCACCGAGGCCGACTGGCGGCTGTTCCCGACGCTGGTGCGCTTCGACGTCGCCTATTTCTCGCTGTTCAAATGCAACCGCAACCGCATCGCCGATTTTCCGAATCTGTCAAATTATATGCGCGAGCTTTATCAGATCCCCGGCGTCGCCGAGACCGTCACGCCGCGCTATTACGTGATCAATTATTATTCGATCTTACGGCTCAATCCGACCGGCATCATCCCAAAAGGAACACCGGTCGATTATCGCTTGCCCCACGACCGCGCACGACTGGCGGCATAGCAAAACAACTAATGCCGCCGGCCTTTGGTCGACGGCTGGGCGTATTGAATATTCACCGACGACAATTGATCGCCGAAATGACGATCGAGCCACCCGAGGAATGACGAGAGCAGCCGCGCCTCGTCGCCGCGCTCGGGCGACTTGATCTCGACGTTGACTGCATCGCTTGCTCCGGGCTCGAGCGCGACCGATCCCTTGTAACGGACGTGAGTCCAGCGCGCGCCGCCGCGTCTGCGCCCCCCGGCGCGGGAGAAAGTCCCGCGTCCGGCGCGCCGGATCTCGGCCTGCTTTCTGATCATTGCGCCATAGAGGTGGGTGCCGCCGCGCGGCTCGATCTGGAGCATTTTCATGGCTAATTCCCCGTGATTCGCTCCCGCGCTCAGCATCGCACAATGCCGCGCAATTGTTGAGCATCCCGCGATCTGCTACAGCGCGGGCGTGCCGTCGAGGTGACGATGATACCGCGTTACAGCAGGGCCGAAATGGCGGCCATTTGGTCGCCCGAAACGCGCTTTCGCATCTGGTTCGAGATCGAGGCGCACGCGGCCGACGCCATGGCCGAACTCGGAATGATTCCGAAGGCGGCGGCGAAGAAAATCTGGGCAAAGGGCAAAACCGCCAAGTTCGACGTGGCGCGCATCGAGGAGATCGAGCGCGAGACCAAGCACGACGTCATCGCTTTCCTCACTCACCTGGCCGAAATCGTCGGACCCGAGGCCCGCTTCGTGCAT